>JAZKYW010000235.1:0-8389 GCA_045612325.1 Candidatus Limiplasma sp.
AAAAATCAGGTAGAGGCGGAACATCAGCATACCGATGAGGCCGCCGATGATGGTGCCGTAGAGACGGTTGCCGCCGCCGTTTTTGTAGCCGTCGTTGAGGTCGTGGCCCATGCCGAAGATGACGCCGATGCAGGCGAAGGCAGGGCTGCGGTCAAAAAAGTAGTAGATCAGTGCACACAGACCTGCGGTAACAGCGGTCTTGATGTTGCGCATGCCGATCTTGCGGGGCAGGTGCACAGGGTTTTCAATATGCATGGGAAAAGCCTCCGTAAATGCTTTTGTATGGCGGAAAAAAGCGCGCGATCCTTTTGGAGAATCGCGCCCTGTTCTGAGCCTGCAACATTATACTCCCGCCAACAGGGTGCGTCAAGGCGAAAAACAAAGCAAATCAACGTTTTTCAGGCGGTTGACCGCACGCGTCGGCGCGGGTATAATCATAAGGAAGGTCCATCCTTCCAAACGTTTGGTATTTTCGCCACGCAGGCATGAAATAACAGGAGGTCATCCGTCATGGTCCATGAGTTTCTTTCCTTTATCCGCCGTGCGCCCAGCGCATTCCATTCCGTCAATGAGCTTTGCCTCATGCTTGAACAGAACGGTTTTACCCGCCTGAACGAGTTTGAACAGTGGAACATCGTTCCCGGCGGACGCTATTTCGTTACCCGCAATCTGTCCTCCGTCATCGCCTTTGATGTGCCCGAGAGCGGCCTGTCCCATTTCCAGATCGTATCCGCCCATTCCGACAGCCCCACCTTCAAGCTCAAGCCCACCTGCGAGGATGCAGCCGCAGGCCATTTCATCCGCCTCAACACCGAGCGTTACGGCGGCATGATCATGTCCAGCTGGTTTGACCGTCCCCTTTCCATCGCGGGCCGCGTCATCGTCAAAACCGAAAACGGCTTCGCCACCAAGCTGGCGGACCTTGGCCGCGATGCGGTGCTCATCCCCAACATGCCCATCCACTTCAACCGCGAGGTCAACGATGGCTACAAGTACAACGCTCAGGTGGACACCCTGCCCCTGTACGCCGAAGGCACCGAGACCGGCAGACTGATGAAGGAAGTCGCTTCCGTGTGCGGTGTGGAGGCGGATGATATCGTCAGCAGCGACCTGTTCCTCTACACCCGTATGCCCGGCAGCGTATGGGGCGCGGATGACGCGTTCTTCTCCTGCCCCCGCATCGATGACCTTGAGTGCGCATGGACCGGCATGCAGGCCTTCCTGTCCACCCGCGCCAAGGACCACATCAACGTGTGCGCCGTGTTTGATAACGAGGAAGTCGGCAGCAGCACCAAGCAGGGCGCCGATTCCACCTTTATGGATGACGTGTTTGCCCGCATCTGCGAAGCGCTGGGCGCTGCCGAAAGCCAAAAGCGCGCGCTCGTTGCCGCCAGCTTCATGGTATCCGCCGACAATGCCCACGGCGTACACCCCAACCATCCCGAAAAGTTTGACGCACAGAACCGCACCTACATGAACGGCGGCGTGGTCATCAAGCACAACGCCAACCAGAAGTACACCACCGACGCCGTGAGCGATGCTGTGTTCTCCGCCGTTTGCGAAAAGGCCGGCGTGCCCGTGCAGCACTTCGTCAACCGCTCCGACGTGCTGGGCGGCAGCACCCTTGGCAACATCGCCAACACCCACGCTTCCATGAATACCGTGGATATCGGCCTTGCCCAGCTTGCCATGCACAGCGCCTGCGAGACCGCCGGCGTGAAGGACGTGCAGTACATGGTGGACGCGCTCAGCAGCTTCTATGCCACCGATATTCGCATCACTGCCGATGGCGCATTTGAACTGAAGTGAGGATGAACGAAATGAAACGTGTGTTTGCGGCGCTGATTGCGCTGATGATGCTGTGCCTGAACAGTGCGGCGTTTGCACAGACCGTGGTGTTTGAAAACCTGCACTACGGCGAGGAAGCCCTGAACATGCATATCAACGAGCAGGAAAACCTGATCGTTTTTGAAGGCAACGAGTACAGCCTGAACGACTATGGCGCCTCTTACGAGAGCAAGGTGGAGGAAGTCTGGGGCGGCAAGACCCGCGCTGTACACGAACTGACCATTCCGAGCGGTCACTACAGCGTGGAAGACAACGGCGAAGAGACCGTGCTTGGCGAGTGGGTCATCAACATCCCCGTGCGCGCGCAGCTGTGGGTGGCGCAGGGTAACCGCATCAGCGGCGAGTATGTACTGGAAGGCCCCATCGACCTCACCCAGCCCTACATCGAAACGGTCACCCTGCCCCGTGATGAAAACGGTCATCCCCTGCTGGTGGATAAGATCTACCTGTACAGCTTTGAAATGAACGGCGAGACCCAGCGCTACGCCGCCAGCCTCTACATCGACTATGACGGATATCTTGCGGGCCGTCCCGTGGTGGTACCCGCTGCTCCCGAAGAAGAAGCAGCAGAAGAAAGCAGCGAAAATTCCAAGGCGCTCGGCATGGGCGCAGGCGCTGCCGCAGCCGTCCTGCTCGTTGGCGGCGTGGCTGTCATCAAGCGCAAAAAGCGCAAGGCCGGGCAGCTGAAGCTTGTCATCACGGCTGAGGATGATCTGCTTGCGCAGGGCCGCGAGATGCTCGCCCTTCTGAAAAAGGAGAGCGAAGGCATCAAGGATGAGCAGGTGCGCGAAAAGGCGGATACCCTTTGCGAAATGCTTGCCCAGCAGCTGGACGCTGCGCAGGAAAATCCCCGCCGCTTGAGCGGTATGCGCAAAATGATCACCTACTACCTGCAGGTAGCGGTGAAGGTGCTGGCCTTCTGGCGCTCTGCCGAGGAGCAGACGCTGGACGAAGCCAAGCTTGCCGAATCCCGCGCCACGACTGTGAACGGTCTTGAGATGGTCATTGACGCCTTCCGCAAAAAGCTCAACAACATGCATGACGCTGAAATGATGGATATTTCCGTTGAACTCACCGCGCTGGACCAGATGCTCAAGCGCGAAGGTCTCAAGGACCCCCGCCTGAAACTGACCCTCAACGAAATCAAAAAAGACTGAATGAAAGAGATGAGCCTTTCGGGGCTCATCTTTTTTGATGTAAAAAAGATGATTTTTTATTGCACAAGGGCATGAAATTTGTCAAATGCGGTCTTGTTGACGGGCATGGGGGCACTTGCTTCGGCTTGACAGGCTTTCTCTTTGCAGATATAATGATGTAGTCGGCTGAATAGGCTTGTTGCAGTGGCAAAAGCCTAGCTGTTTTGCGAAATATATTCCCCAAACGGGCTTATTCCCAGGCTGTGAGGCATGGGTTTGTGCTTATTCAAAACGCACCGTGCGTTTTGTCAAGAATATATCCGGGTTGCGTACGGCACGCCATCAGTGTGCCATTCTATAGCTTTTCCTTGAAGGTCGTGAAAAAAGGAATCTCTATACGCTTTGCCTGCTTTTGCGGGGAAGGTATGTGCGTAAAACCAAATTGCGAATCATCAGCCGTGCGAGCGTTGGCTCGTCGGCTTTTTGCTTTTTCCAAAAAGCGGAAAGCCGCACTGGATACTGACAGAAGAACCCCTGGAACGATCAACACCAGACAACAAAACAATTCAAAGCAGAAGGGAGCGAAAAAGAGTTCATGAATGTGCTTGTAACCATTTTGATTGCGATCGCTGCCGGCGGACTGGGCGCCTACGGCGGATATCAGTACCGCAAGCAGGCCAGCGAAAAGAAGATCGGGCGCACCGAAGAGTACGCCAAGAACCTGCTTGAGGACGCACAGCGCAAGGCGGATGAGAAGAAGAAGGAGACCATTCTCGAAGCCAAGGAAGAAGTGCTGCGCCTCAAGACTGAGCTGGACCGCGAGTGCAAGGACCGCCGCGCCGAAGTGCAGCGCAGCGAACGCCGCATCGTACAGCGTGAAGAAACGCTGGATAAAAAGACCGACGCGCTGGAAAAGCGCGAAGAAGCCATTGCTCAGAAGCAGCTGGACCTGCAGAAGCAGCAGGAAGAGCTGGACCTGGGTCAGCAGAAGCAGGTTGCCGAGCTGGAGCGCATTGCCGGCATGACGCAGGACGAGGCCTGCCAGATGCTGGTTGCCCGCATCCAGAAGGACGCCTATCATGACGCCGCCGCCATGGTACGCGAGATCGAATCCCGCGCCCGTGACGAGGCTGAAAAGAAAGCCCGCAACATCATCGCTCTGGCCATTCAGAAGTGCGCTTCTGACCATGTGGCCGAGACCACCGTTTCCGTTATCAACCTGCCCAATGACGACATGAAGGGCCGCATCATCGGCCGCGAGGGCCGAAACATCCGTGCCCTTGAAACCGCTACCGGCGTCGACCTCATCATCGACGATACCCCCGAAGCCGTCATCGTTTCCGCTTTTGATCCCGTCCGCCGTGAGATCGCCCGCACCGCCGTGGGACGCCTCATCATGGACGGCCGTATCCATCCCGCCCGCATCGAGGAAATGGTCGAAAAGGCCCGCAAGGAAGTGGATCAGCAGATCCGCGAAGCCGGCGAACAGGCTGTGTTTGAGACCCACCAGCACGGTATCCACCACGAGCTGGTCAAGATCCTGGGCCGCCTGCGTTACCGCACCTCCTACGGTCAGAATGTGCTTAAGCATTCCATCGAGGTCAGCCATCTGGCAGGTCTGATGGCCGCCGAACTGGGCGCTGACGTGGCGCTTGCCAAGCGCGCAGGTCTGCTGCACGATATCGGCAAGGGCGTTGACCACGAGGCCGAAGGCACTCACGTAACGCTCGGCGCCGAGCTGGCCCGCAAGTACCGCGAGAGCCCCGACGTTATCCATGCTATCCTCGCTCACCACAACGATGTTGAGCCCCAGACCATCGAGGCCGTACTGGTACAGGCTGCCGATGCGATCTCCGCTGCCCGTCCCGGCGCCCGCCGCGAGAGCCTGGAGAACTACATCAAGCGCCTCGAAAAGCTGGAAGAGATCGCCAATTCCTTCCCCGGCGTTGACAAGTGCTTTGCCATCCAGAGCGGCCGCGAAGTCCGCATCATGGTCAAGCCCGAGGACATCACCGACGAGGGTACCCGCGTACTGGCCAAGGAAGTGGCCAAGCGCATCGAAAAGGAAATGGAGTATCCCGGCCAGATCCGCGTAAACGTGATCCGCGAGACCCGCAGCACCGAATACGCCAAATAACCGACTTCGTCGGATCTGTCGATCAAGGTGTGCGATTCCATCTTGCTTTACGAAGCAAACGGGCTTGCCCCAATCAACACCAATCAAAACACCCTGTTCCAAACGGAACAGGGTGTTTTTTGTAACCAACTTGCAGGAGGAGTCGGAGGGCGGCAAGCCCTCCGACTGAAAAACCAAAACCGACGACATGCGCGTCGGTTTTGGCAGCCTTGCGCAGCAAGGCTTTCATTACAGCTTTTGCCGGCCGTGAGCCAAAGGCGAGCAGGCAAAAGCTGCGTATCCGGCGGAAAAGATCGCGAAGCGAGCTTTTGCGACGAACGGCGTCAGCCTTTCACAGATCCCATCAGCACGCCCTTGGTGAAGTGCTTCTGCAGGAAGGGATATACGCAGATGATGGGCACAGTGCCTACCATGATGGTTGCGTACTTGACGGAGTTGGTGGGCGCCCATACCTGAACCTCGGGCAGCACGTCATCCGCCAGAGAACCCTGCGACAGAATAACCACCTGACGCAGAAGAACCGTGATGGGGAACTTGTTGGGCTCGCTGATGTAGATCATGGCGCGCTGGTAGTTGTTCCAGTGGCCTACGGCGTAGAACAGCGAGAACGTGGCGATGGAAGCCATGGACATGGGGATCACGATGTGGATGAAGGACTGGATCTCGTTGCAGCCATCGATACGTGCGGATTCCTCAATGGAGGCGGGCAGCTGCTGGAAGAAGTTCTTCATGATGATGAGGTTGGAGGCGGAGATGAGCACCGGGAACCAGATGGCCCAGTAGGTGTTGGTCAGCTTGAGCGTGTTGGCCACAAGGATGTAATCCGGGATGAGGCCTGCGTGGAACAGCATGAAGAAGATGACCAGCTTCATCATCCAGTCGCGGCCCGGCAGGTCCTTCTTGGACAGCGCGTAGGCCGTAACGGAGGTGAGCACGATGTTCATCGCCGTACCCGCAATGGTGATCAGGAACGAGTTGCCGATGGAACGCATGGTGCGCTGGGAGAATGCGATCATCTTGTACGCGCTGAAATCCAGCTTTCCGAAGCGGAACTGCGCCAGACCCGTTGACGAGAACGAGCCGACCGCCACGTAGAGCAGGGGAGCGAGCATCACGGAAGCGAGCACGATGAAGAAGTCGTAGATCACAACGTCCGCCAGCATGCTCAGGGGCAGATGCTTGGGCTTGCGGATGCAGATAACGCCGATGGTGACCAGCTCAATGCCCAGCACCATCAGGATGCACCAGGTGAGCGCCGCGGAGAAGAACAGCTGCACATTCTGCCATTTGGTGGTGGCGGGCAGAGAGGCGGCGGTCTTGGCAAGCAGCTCGGTCAGGGCGTTCTTGGCGGCAGTGTAGGTGGCGTAGGTATCGTTCTTGACGGTCTCGCCTGCGGTGTAGGCGGCGGAGGCGGCGTCATAATCGGCCTGCGCAAGGGCGATCTCTTCAGCGGTCGCGCCGCTGCCTTCCTTTTCCGCCTTGGTCAGCGCCTTCTTGGCTTTGGACTGCGCGCTCTTGAGCGTTTTCAGCTCGTCAGCGGCAGCGTCATAGGCGGCTTTGGTCTCGCTGCGCAGGACAACGGCATCCGCCAGAGCGGTCTGATAGGCGGCGCGGTATTCCTCGGTGGTCAGGGCGGCAAGCGTGGCTTCCAGATTGAGCAGCTCGCTGTCGTACTCAGCCATCTGTGCGGTGAGGCGGTCATACTTGCCGCCGGGCTGCAGCTGGTCGCGCTGGTTGCTCAGGGATTGCTTCTTGGCGGCGCTTACCTTGCCCGCAAGCATGTTCAGACCCTCGTTGATATCCTCGCCGAGGGCGGCGATGGTGGCTTCATCATCCAGCAGGGACACCTGCTTGCTCAAACCGCCCAGCAGCGCATTGCGCGTGGACAGCGTGAGCCTGACGCCTGTGGCGGAAAGGACGAGGCCAAACAGCGCAAGGGCGATCATGACGGCGCCCAGCACAGCCAGAATGGTGGAATGCTTTTTGTTGAGCTTTGCAACCTGCTCGTAGGTCATGTCCAGACGTTTCATCAGTATACACCCTCCTCTCCGGCCATCTTGGCAAGGGCGTTGGAGGTGATAACCAGAATGAGGCTGACCACCGAGCGGAATACGCCTACCGTTGCGGAGTAGGAGTAGTTGGTGGTGCCCATGGGCGCGGTGATGGTGCCGGTGAGGCCTACATCGTATACATAGGTATCAAACACGGTAGCCACGTCGCGGTTGTAGGAGTTGAGCATCAGGTAGATCTGGTCAAAGCCGCTGTCCAGGAACGAACCCATGCGCAGAATGAGCAGGGTAACGATGGTGGGCAGAATGCAGGGCAGCGTGATGTGCAGCAGCTGCTTGAAACGGCCCGCGCCGTCGATGACGCTGGCTTCGTACAGCTGTTCATCCACGCCGGAAAGGGCGGCAAGGTAGATGATGGTGCCCCAGCCGGATTCCTTCCAGATGAGCTCGATGATGTACATCGGGCGGAACCATTCCTCGCTCATCATGAAGGCGACTTCGTTGCCGCCAACGTTTTTGATCAGGCTGTTGATCAAACCGTTGGGGGAGGGGCCCAGCAGCATCAGCATGATGGAGCCAAGCACGGTCCAGCTTACGAAGTGGGGCAGGTACAGTACGCTCTGGGTAACGCGCTTGAAGGGCATGTTTTTGATCTCGTTCAAAAGCAGCGCAAGCACGATCGGTACGGGGAAGTAGAAAAGAATGTTGAGAACTGCCAGCGACAGCGTGTTCTTCAGAAGCATCGGGAAGTCGCGGTAGGTGAAAAACTGCTTGAAGTTGAGCCACAGCGGATCCAGCCAGCTGACGCGCCCGTTGCGCGCAAGCGTGGGGGAGTAGCTCTGGAAGATGATCTTGAGGTTGAGTACGGGCAGAAGCTTGAAAACAAAATAGTAAACGCCCGCGCCGATCAGCATGGCATAGACCCAGCGGTAGCGCAGGATGTGACGAAGCTTTTTGGGATCTTTTTCATTGGTACGGTATACGGCAAAGGAGATCCAGAACATTGCCGCGCCAACAAGCACCAGCACCAGCTGCGGGCTGTTGACGGAGTTGAGCAGCCAGCCGTTCAGGTTTTGCACCAGATTGCCGCCAAGCACGAGCGCGCCGATGACCGTAAGCAGCGATGCGATCATCAGCCCCAGCGATATATGCTTTACATAGGGCGGGTTTTTGGTGGTATCGTGGATCATACAATCACTCCATCCTTGGGGTGGGTTCTGCGTTTGAAAAGGCGGGTCGCCCGCCGGAGCGGACGGCCC
>JAZKYW010000236.1:0-2411 GCA_045612325.1 Candidatus Limiplasma sp.
ACGGCTTTGCTCCGAGCGTTTCGGTGGATATCGACCCGCCGATGTACCCAAGGCCTATCCCCAAATATCAGACAGGCGCATTCTGCGCTGCTTCCAACGTTTGGGCAAAGGAGCAGAAACATTTCCTGTTTGATTTGGGCCGCGAAAGCGTAGGCTATCTGCAGTTTGCCATTCATTCGTCAGCAGAGCAGAAAATGCTGGTGGCATGGGGTGAACATATCGTTGACGGGGGCGTACGCAGGCTGGTAGGCGGGCGTGATTTCAGTGTGGAATACACGCTCAGGCAGGGCAGAAACGAAAACATGAACCCTTTCCGCCGCTTCGGTTTGCGGTATCTGGAGGTGTTCTGCGAGCAGCCTGTGGGAATCGAATATATCGGCATCCGACCGACGGATTATCCCGTAACGGTGAAACCCAAAACGTTTGCACAGCCGCTTCGTCAGCGCATTTACGATGTCTGTGTGCGTACGCTTAAGCTTTGCATGCATGACCATTATGAGGATACGCCGTGGCGCGAGCAGGCGCTGTACGCCATGGACAGCCGAAACCAGATGCTGTGCGGCTATTACGCTTTCGGCGAATACGCATTTCCGCGCGCCAATCTGCTGCTGATGAGCAAGGATGAGCGGGAGGATGGTCTGTTATCCATCTGTTTCCCAAACAGTGATAGGCTCACCATACCGTCCTTTTCGCTGCACTATTTCACATCCGTTTGGGAATACACTGTTCATTCGGGGGATAAGACGCTGCTTAAGGCCATCTATCCCAAGCTGCAAAAGCTGATGCAGGCGTTTGTTGACCGCATGGCAGACGGCCTTTTGCCCAACTGGACGGACAAATATCACTGGAACTTTTATGAATGGTCGGATGGTTTGTGCGGTCAGCTGCTGAAGGAAACGCCTGAATGCATCGATGCGGCGCTCAATTGCCTGTTTTCCATTGCTTTGCAGCGAATGCATGAGCTTGCCGGGCTTATGAGTATGCCAAGCAGCTATGACATGCTTGCGCAGCAGGTGAATGAAGGAATCCGCCAACGCTTCTTTGACACCCGCGAAGGCGCATTCTGCAACAGCACGATGGATGACAACAAGAGCGTGCTTGTCAACGCGCTTGCCATTCTCTGCGGCGCAGCACAGGGCGCACAGGCGCAAGCGATCGCGGCAAAACTGGCGGATGCACAAAACACATGGACGCCCGCAACGCTGAGCATGCTTGGCTTCCGCTACGATGCACTGCTGAAGGTAGACGAAGTCGGATACCGCGCTTTCATACTGAGCGATATCGATCAAAAATACGCTAAAATGCTGGATGCAGGCGCGACCTCCTTCTGGGAGACCGAAGTGGGCGAAAGTGATTTTGAGGATGCAGGCAGCCTGTGCCACGCATGGAGCAGCATGCCCGTGTACTACTACCATATACTCAACGCATAAAAACGAAGGGAGCAAAACCGTATGCAGCATCTTTTGGAAACGGTGGACCAATACCGCGATTTGATCCTTGAGGCGGAACGCTGGATCTGGCAGCACCCCGAAACGGGCTACCGCGAGGAAAAGACTTCCCAATACATGAAGGATGTATTTACCCGTCTGGGTTATGAATTGGAATGTCCCGATAACATCACGGGCTTTATCACCCGCATCGATACGGGCCGTCCCGGTCCCGAACTGCTCATTATGGGTGAGCTGGATTCCATCATCTGCCCCAATCACCCCGATGCAGACCCTGTTACGGGCGCGGTGCACTCCTGCGGTCACAACGCGCAGTGTGCGGCGCTTATCGGCATTGCAGCTGCGCTTAAAGTGCCCAACGCGCTGGATGGCCTGAGCGGACGCATCCGCCTGTGCGCCGTGCCTGCGGAAGAACTACTTGAGATCGAGTTCCGCAGCAAGCTGCGCGAGGACGGTATTATCCGCTATTTCGGCGGCAAGCCCGAGTTCCTCTCCCGCGGTTTGTTTGACGGCGTTGATCTGGCGTTTATGGTGCACACTTCTGTTGGTCGTCCCGGCGTGGAGCCCGGATGCGTGGGCTGCATTGCCAAGCGCATCATCTACAAGGGCGTTGCCGCACATGCGGGCGGTTCTCCGTGGGATGGTCGAAACGCGCTGTATGCCGCCAACTGCGGCCTGAATGCGGTCAATGCCATCCGCGAAACTTTCCAGGAGCAGGATGTCATCCGCGTGCATCCCATCATCACCCACGGCGGCGATATGGTCAATGCCATCCCCGAAACTATCCGTTTGGAAAGCTATGTGCGAGGCGCAAGCTTCGAAGGCATTGCCAATGCCAATAAACGCGTTAATCAGGCCTTTACGGGCGCTGCGTTGTCCCTTGACACCAATATCGAGATCGTCGATATCCCCGGCTATGCACCGCTGAAAAACGATGAGGAAATGATCCGCGTTGCCAAAGAA
>JAZKYW010000237.1:0-1550 GCA_045612325.1 Candidatus Limiplasma sp.
TGGTATCGCACTCAAAAACAACAACATCTGCATGGTCAATTGCGTCAACGATCGCATCAGCCATAGGATACATTTCTCTGCTGCCTACGTGAATGCTTCCCAGCAGATACAGCTCGCAATTGCCGCCGTTCACCTTGTAAAAAATACCCTTGCTTGCCTCTGCCGACAATTGATGCGCCGCAACTGCCGCCGCCAGAACGCCAGTAAGCAGAAGCGTGCATGTCCATTTTTTCTTCATGTAAGTTCCTCCAATTTGGCTGCTGCCTGCTCAATGGTTTCATTAGCAAGCAGCCATTCCGGCGGCAGCATTTGCGCGTATTCTGCCATAAAGAAACGTTCATCAGCCAGCACAACGATTCCTTTATCCGTTTCCGACCGAATAACGCGCCCTGCCGCCTGCAGTACCTTCTGCATTCCGGGGATACGGCATGCAAATCCAAAACCATCACCAAAATGCTGCTGATAGCAATTCCTGATTGCCGTAAGTTTGGCAGAAGGTACCGGCAGACCTACGCCGACCACAATGACATTGACCAACCGTTCACCCGGCAAATCGATTCCTTCGCTGAACAATCCGCCAAGCACGCAGAGTGCCAAATGAGGTGTCGACGTATTTTCAAAACAGCTGAGAAATGCCTGACGCTCCCCTTCACCCATTTCTCTCTTCTGCACCCAAAGTTCAGGAAGAAGTTCAGCATCGAGATGACCCGCCACCATATTCAAATAAGCATAGCTGGGAAAGAAAACGATGGTATTACCCGGATGATACCGAACTACATCATGAATACATTTTGCAAGCTTCGCTGCGCTTGTCTCACGATTCTCGTAGCGAGTATTGACTCTTTGACGAACAACACGAAGACGCTCTGCGAGAAAAGGAGACGGCAGCGCAAAACAGGCGTCTTCTTCCTCGCCTCCAAGCAATTTCTTCATTGCATCCAAAGGCTGAAGCGTTGCGGAAAAGAATACCGTACCGCTAAGCTTTTTGGTGATGCCTGCAAGTGTTTTTGTCGGAAGAAGGCAATACAGCGAAAGTGTTCTTTCTTTGCCGTGTTTTTCAAGCAGCACAGCGTAATCATCATCCAGATGCTCATGTGCGTACAGGTATGCCATACACATATCAAGCAATCCCTGAAGACTAAACGAAGTATGACCAAGCGCCTCCATCGCAGCATCCAAAACCGACTGCACTTTTTCAACGATTTTGGGCGGCTCTTCATCAAGCTTTGTTTCGCCTTCGCACTCAAGCGCGCGCATTTCATGTATCAGGCTCGTGAGGCTGCGGTACAGCATATTCTTGCGTCCGTAAAGCTTGCCATAAGCCATGCGAATCTCAGCCAATTCGCCGCTGTCGAGCGTTCCGGAAAGGCTTTCTCGTACGCGTTCTACCGTATGATGCGCTTCGTCTACCAGCAAAGTAAAATTCCTGGATTTCTGAAACAGACGTTTGAGCTGCGCAAATGGGTCAAATGCATAATTCAAATCCATCAAAATCACATCTGCGATTTCGCACAGCGCAAGCGCAAATTCAAACGGACATATTTCGTGCT
>JAZKYW010000238.1:0-15280 GCA_045612325.1 Candidatus Limiplasma sp.
GGAAGGGGAAGTTGTAGACCTTCTTGTTGGCGATGATTTCAAAACGCTCGTCCAGCTGTTCGACAACCAGGTTCATGGTGCGCTCCAGCTCTTCGAAGAACCAGCCGATATCGCCCTTGGCCTTGATGGCAATGCGGGGCAGGTTGATGGAGGTGAAGCTGAGGTTGCCGCGGCGCGGGCAGATCTGACGGTCCTTGTCGTACACGTTGCCGATCACGCGGGTGCGGCAGCCCATGTAGGCGATCTCGGTCTCGGGGCAGCCTTCCTTGTAGTACTGCTTGTTGAAAGGCGCGTCCACAAAGCTGAAGTTGGGGAACAGGCGCTTGGCGCTGGTACGGATGGCCAGGCGGTACAGGTCGTAGTTGGGGTCGCCGGGGTTAAAGTTGCAGCCTTCCTTGGCGCGGAAGATCTGGATGGGGAAGATGGGGGTCTCGCCGTTGCCCAGACCCCTCTCGGTGGCCAGCAGCACATTGCGCATGACCATGCGGCCTTCGGGAGAGGTGTCCATACCGTAGTTGATGGAGGAGAAGGGCACCTGAGCGCCGGCGCGGCTGTTCATGGTGTTGAGGTTGTGGATGAGGGCCTCCATGGCCTGATAGGTGGCCTTGTCGGTCTCCTTCTCGGCATGCATGCGAACGAAGGAAACGATGCGTTCGGGATTCTTTTCGCCGGGCAGCAGCTCAACGATCTTGGCCTTGAGGGCGTTGTCGTAGGCTTCGCTGGGGGTGAGCTCAGGCTTGCAGCCCAGCTCGGCTTCCAGCTCTTCCAGCATCTTGACGGAGGCATCGGCAGCGTTTTCCATACCGCCCAGCAGCTCCAGAGCGCGGGACAGGTTATCGCGGAAACGCTTGTAGTAGGTCTTCTTTACGCCGGGAGCCATGCCGTAGTCAAAGTTGACAACGCTCTGGCCGCCGTGCTGGTCGTTCTGGTTGGCCTGAATGGCAATGCAGGCCAGCGCAGAGTAGGAGTAGATATCGTTGGGCTCACGCAGCACGCCGTGACCGGTGGAGAAACCGTTGTGGAACAGGTGCAGCAGGTCGATCTGGCAGCAGGTGGTGGTGAGGGTGTAGAAATCCAGATCGTGAATGTGGATGTCGCCATCACGGTGCGCCTTGGCAAAGCGGGGATCCAGCACGTACATCTCGTAGAACTGCTTGGAGCCTTCGGAGCCGAACTTGAGCATGGCGCCCATGGCGGTGTCGCCGTTGATGTTGGCGTTCTCGCGCTTGATGTCGCTGTCGATGGCATCCTTGTAGGTGATGTCTTCGAAGGTCTTCATCAGGCGGGTGTTCATTTCACGCACACGGCTGCGCTCGGCGCGGTAGAGGATGTAGCTCTTGGCGGAGCGTACGAAGCCCTTTTCGATCAGCACGCGTTCTACCGCGTCCTGGATCTGCTCTACGCCGGGAATATCGGGCAGATTTTCATCGCGTTCCACTTCGGCAATGACCTGAGCGGTCAGCTCACGGGCGGTTTCCTGCGTCTTGCGGGTGCCGCTGGCCATGAAGCAGTTCTCGATCGCCTGTTCGATCTTTTCATTCTCAAAAGGCACAACGCGGCCGTCGCGCTTACGGATGTACTTGATCATCTTTAGACTCCCCTTCAAATTACGGTAGTGTATCTATATGACAGTTGAAACACAATATCTTGTGCCTTGCTCAGTTTCAACTGAGCAAGCTACAACATTATATGGTGTTATGCCACGAATGTCAACACATATCTCAAATTGGCAAAACTGCGGAAAATGACGATTTTACGCGGTTTGCGGCGCTTTTCGCTCTTGCTTGTTAAAAAAATATTTTATATACACTACTTGAGGCGTGAATTCCTCCATGCATGGTTTTCCACGGGTTACCCATGTGTTTTCCACAGGAAAACTGCCACTTTTCCACGAGTTTTCCATATTCCAAGCGATTCTTTCCACATTCCCCTATGTGGAAAACTAGGAAAATCCATTTTTGAGCCTTTTTTCATGTGTTTCTCATCAAACCATCAGCCATTCCACAAGCAAACAGACCCCCGAGCGTGCTATTCTTGTGAACGTAAACCGACACCACAATATATAGGGGGTATTGCTTATGAAGACCACCAACAACCTCGGTCGTTTTTCCTTTTGGTATACCACAAGGGTGCATATCACCAAGGAGGATACCACCATCGTCAATCTGTCGCTGCTGTTTGTTGTTATCGCCACGCTTCTGGCGCCTTGGGTGGCTGCTTTGGGCTTTCTTGCCGCGCTTGCGCTGGGCTACCGCTTCAGCATCAATAAAAAAGACCCGCACTTCTCCGCCGATTTGGACGAAGTAGTGCGGGACGCAGCCCAAAACATCAAGGATACCTTTACAAACGGCAGCGAAGAATGACCGCCGTTACTGCCACATATTGAGGTAGCATCCATACTGCTTGAGCGCCGCGCGTCTGCGGTCCGCATCGGGCAGCACAGCACGCACGGCAGCATGGAACGCTGCGGAGTGGTTGGCATGGATGATGTGTACAAGCTCGTGAACGATGACGTAATCCACAATATCTTGTGGACAGTGCAAAAGTGCGCTGTTTAAGCGCAGGCTGCGGGTCGTGCAGTTCATGCTGCCCCATCGTCCTTTGGCGTTGCCGTAGGCAATGGCGGCGGGATGCAGATTGGTTTTCTCCGCCCAGTACTGCACTCTGGGCGTGATAAGTTCCCGAGCCTGCTTTAAACGCCATTCACGGGCGTGCAGCGCGGCTTCTCCGCTCTGGGGCAGCCACAGCACGACCTGATAAACACCCGTCTTTTTGCCGCTGTAATAGCCGATTTTGAGCATTTGTCCCCAGCAGGGAAAGCTTTCGCCCTCCGCAAGGCCGGGACGTTTCAGCAGTCTTTCCTTCGCTTGCTTCTGTTTGGCAGCGATCCATTTCTGCTTGGCAGCGATAAAGGCTTCGATTTCCTGTATGCCCATGCGCTTCGGCGCATGAACAATAAGCGCACCCTCTCTGTCCACCGAGATAGAGAGGGTGCGTCTGTCTGACCGTACAAGACGGTAATCAATCATAATTGAGGCCCGGATAATAGCAGGCCGTGCGCACAAAGGTGGCGCCGCAGCTGGCGGCCAGCGCGCGCTGCTGCTCGTTGCGGCGGATGACGTCCGCCTCCACATGGGTAACGCCCTTCTCGCTCAAAAGCTTCATGCCCGTGGCGATGAGACACTTGGCAAGACCCAGACGGCGGTAGTTGGGCGTGATGTACAGGCCGATGAGCTTGGCATTGGGGCCATCGCCCGTGAAGGCAATCTCACCCACCACTTCGGGGCCGCGGCTCAGGTACAGCGCGGTAAAGTGCGGGAAGCTCATGTAACGCTGCAGCGTGGCGGGCTGCCATGCATCCAGACGGTAGGCATTCATGCGCATCAGGAAGGCCTGCATCTCAGCGGGCTGACGCAGCGGCACATAGCCCATATCGTAGCCCATGGGCGCGGAGGTACGGGCATTGGGCACACCCAGCTGCACCACATCCAGCGCGTCGTTGGTATCAAAGCCGTTTTCGCTGAAGAAGCCCAGCAGCTCGTTATCCTGCGGCGCTACCTGAGTGAACAGGCGAGCCTTGAGCTGAGGGGTCTGCTCGCGCAGCTGCTGCGCACGGGCAAACAGCGCGCCCATCAGCATATCACGGCCGGGACCCTTGGAGCGGATGTTCATGAACAGGTTGATGGGACGGTCCGGGAACAGATACGGATGGTATGTATGAATGAGAAACCCTTCCGCGACGGTCATATTTGCGCTGTCGGCAACATAAAATACGTTTTCCGGCGGCAGACCGTTCACGCTTTGCGGCGGGTGAAATACATGCATGGATCATTCTTCCTTTCCGGGATACGCCAAAGGGCGTTCCATTTCCATGATACAGAGTATTTTACCCTAATTCGTCAAGATATGCAAGCATGGCAAAGGCTGCCGCTGTGATTTCACACCGTTGACAGCGAACCGTCTGCGGTGGTAAAATAGATATGTTCCGCAGGAACGAATTTGGGAAGGAGACGACTGCAATGACCATCAATAAGCAGATGTCCATCGGACAGGTTCTGAATATGGATCGCGGCACTGCCCGCATTTTCATGGAGTTCGGCATGCACTGCCTGGGCTGCCCCCACGCCACCGCCGAATCCATCGCCGACGCATGCGCCGCTCACGGCACCGACGCCGACAAGCTGGTTGAAAAGCTCAACGCTTTCTTCGCTGAGAAGTAATCATCGGCTGCTTTTTCACACCCGCAGCGCCCGTGCAGCCCTACGCTGTGCGGGCGTTTCATCATTGTACAGAAAGGATGTTGCACCGTGGTTGTACGTTCCGAACAGGAAGCCTTGTTCGTAGCCTGTGAAATGGAAAGCACCGCCGTTGGCCTCTACAGCCGCGCCCTTGCCGTGCTTGAACAGCAGCAGCGCACGGGTGAAGCCATCTATACCGCCGTTCAGGAGATGCTGGCGGATGAAAAAATGCATCTTCAGCGTTTCCGCAGCCTGTACCGCGGGCTGGAGGAGGCAGATGAACAGCAGCTGCTGCTTTCCGCCGTGGGCGAAGGCGTGCTGTTTGAAGGCGGCCTGATGGGCGCCGCCCGCCGCGGCCTGCTCAAGGACGTCAAGAGCATGCTTGCCCTTGCCATCAGCGCCGAAAAGACCTCCGTACGCAAATACCGCGAGTTTGCGCAGAATGCCCAGACCGCCGAAGCACGCGATGCGCTGCTCTCCATTGCCGAGGAGGAAAGCGGTCACCTGTTTGAGCTTGAAGCCTCCGCCGAGGCTCTGCTGTAATCTATTTTAGGGAGAGAACACTATGAATTCCAAAGAACGCGTTACCCGTCTTACGCTTTCTGCCATGCTGGCTGCGCTCGTTTTTGTAGCCACTTCGTTTTTCAAGCTGCCTGTTTCCGTAACGCAGGGCTATATCCATCTGGGCGATGGCTTCATCCTGCTGGGCGCGATGCTGCTGGGCTCCCCCGCCATCATCGCTGCTGCGCTGGGCAGTGCGCTGGCTGACCTGCTGGGCGGCTATACCGTATACATCCTGCCTACGTTCATCATCAAAGGCGCGGTGGCTGCCGTGGCTGTATGGGCGTTTGCTTCCGAGCGTCCCATGTGGGTACGCCTGCTGGGCGCCGTGGTTGCCGAAGCCGTCATGGTCGCCGGCTACTTCGTGGCTGAATGGCTGGTGCTGGGCTACGGTCTGGCTGCCGCCGCAGGCGCGCTGGTACCCAACCTGATGCAGGGCATCAGCGGCGTTGTGATCGTTTTTGCGCTCACGCCCATGGTGCGCCAGGTCAAAAAGATTTTGAAAATGTAAAAAATAGGGCTGCAGACCGCAGCCCTGTTTTTTGTTTGCCGTTTTGCCAACAAAAAGCCCGGGCAGCCATGCTGTCCGGGACATTTTTTGTTATTCATTTTTCCGTGCCTGCCCGAATGGAAAACCAACGTTTATCTTGAACGATCTTTGATCGTGTTCGCGGGAATACCATTCTTATTGGGAAAAAGCTATCCGGAGTGTGGGGTCACCTGTGAAACTTACTCGTCGTCAAATGCCTCATCGGCTTCAAAATCAGCCTGAACCACTTCAATGAGCTTTTCGAGCAGGTCTTCGTCTTCCACTGCGAGGAATTCTTCCAGTTCTTCGCCGTCTTCTTCCTTTTCCACTACCTTCATAATGTAAAGGTTGACGTCTTCCTCGTCTTCACTGTCTTCTGCTTCGTCGTCGGTATGGGCGTCGCCCAGTACAACGTATTCTTCACCGTTGTAGAAGAAGTAGCGAACGACCTCCAGCATTACAGTGTTGCCATCTTCATCGATACCCTCGATGAGATCCTGAACTTCCTCTTCGGCGGCGTTGCCGCCCATGATCTGTTCGTCAAAGTTCAACGGTATCGCCTCTCTTTCCAGCTATGTTTTTCCAACGCCGTCTTTGGCGTCTTCCGGTCAGCCTTGAGGTGGGGAAAAAGAATCTGCACCGGAAGCATCGCACGCTGCCTTGCGTGTTTCGCTTTCACCGCCGTGTCATCACAGCTTGCGGCGGGCATTTCCCGCGCGCGATGGGAAGCTTCTTTTTGAGTTGTTTTATCCTCTTGGCTTGGCTTTATTATACCCGATGTCAACCCCCAAAACAAGGGTTTTTACGAAAATTTTGTGATTGAGTTTCGGGTGTGTTTATGGTAAGATAAATATGTTGGGCAGGCAGATCAGTGCTTGTCCTGTTTCTTTTGCAGGGGTTCGATGGTGCCGTCGGGGCGCTGCAGGCGAACGCCTTCCAGGATCTGACGCATGTTCTCGCGGAAGCCGTCCAGGTATTCCTTGCGCAGAGCGGCGCGCTCGGTCTGCTCTTCGGGGGTCAGCTCGCGCTCCTTGGCGATGCGGGCCAGCTCGTTGATTCGTTCGATCTTTTCATGTTCCATTGCAATGTTCATCCTTTCGGGAGGTTATGTGATCATGGTACAGGGCAGATGGTTTACCGTTGGCAGTGATATCTCGCTGCCTGTTTCGCTGCGCATGCAGGTGTTCGGGCGCGGTGAGGATGCGCTGGACGCCATGGCGCAGCAGGCTGTTGTTTTTGAAAACGATGCAGCCGTTGCCGCCGCACGCCTGTGGTGGCAGGACGGCGCGTTTTACATCGGCGATATCGGCGTGCTTGAGGATAAGCGCGGCCGCGGCTTCGGCGATCTGCTTGTGCGCCTTACGCTGTACAAAGCGCTCACCCACGCCGCCTCCGTCATCCGCCTTGAATGCACCGCCGAGACCGAAAGCTTCTTTGCGCAGTACGGCTTTCAGACCGACGGCGAGAAGGACGGTCTTAAGCAGATGTCCATCCTCGGCGACAACGTGCAGCTGAGCCATTGCGGCGGCAACTGCGCCGAATGCGGTCACCGCAGCGAGGAATGCATCCCCAAAGCGCTGCGCGATAACTAAAAAACCGATATTCCGCTCCTGCAGGCATGCTGCAGGAGCGGGATTTTTTTATTTCTTGCCGCCAAATACCCAGCGCTGCTGCAGGGTGTAGCTCAGGAAGAACAGCAGCACATCCACGGGGATCTTGGTCAGGTTCTCATTCCAGCCGAAGCAGGTATGCAGACCGCTGATGATGGCAGCGGAAAGGAACATGATCAGGAAGAATACCGCCACATAGCGCGGCAGGCTCTTCGTGGCAGAGGATTTGTCGCGGAATACAAACTTGCGGTTGGCAACAAAGTTGAATATTCCGGAAAGGATGCGCGAGCCCGCGGTAGCAATGGCGATGTGCGGCACCATGTACAAAAACAGCAGTTTCCAATCCTGCGTCAGGGCGGGAATTTTCTCAAGCATGCTGTTCATCAGCAAAAAGATGAGGTAGTCAACGACCGAGCTGCTCAGCGAAATGCTGATGAAGCGGAAGAAACCCGCAAGGATGACCGAGTAGATGCGCACGCTGTCGCGTACGGCACGGAAGTGGCTGCCTTCGTTGTTGTTTTCGTACACGGTCTGGATGGTGAGCGGACGCATGGCGATCTTCTGATGCGCGCACTCGATCAGCACATTCATCTCGTACTCATAGCGGTCGCCCTTGACGGCGATCATGGTGGGCAGCAGTTCACGGGCAAAGCCGCGCAGACCGGTCTGGGTATCCCTCACCCACACGCCGTAGAGCAGGCGGAACACCGTAGCGGTGATCTTGTTGCCGTTGCGGCTCTTGAAGGGCACGTCGGGCTGGTCAAAGTCACGGCTGCCCAGCAGCAGACCGTCGCTGTTTTCCGCCATGGAGGCCGCCATGCGCAGCACGTCTTTCACCGTGTGCTGACCGTCGCTGTCGGCGGTGATGATGAACGCCTGCTCGGGGCACTCATCCAGCAGATACTGCATGCCGCGCTTGAGGGCAACGCCCTTGCCTGCGTTGGGCAGATAGGAAATGATGTGCACCACGTCATCCTGAGGAATGGAGGCGAACAGGGGCTTGAAATCCTCGCCGCTGCCATCGTCCACGATGACGATTTTGCCAACGCCGGCTTCCTTCAGCTGGGCAACGTAGGGAGGCAGACGCTTGTCGGGCTTGTATGCGGGAATGATCACGGCTGTGCGGTAGGCATCGCTCATGTTGGGTTCATCCTTTCGTAAGTCGGTCAGTTCAGGATCGTTGTATCCAGATAATCGCGCATCAGCGGGGAGAGGTCCTCGCCGGTGATTTGAAGAAGCAGCAGTTCAAAATCCTCACGGGTGGCACGCCCGAAGGCATAGCGGCTGTAGTATTCGCGCAGAAAATCATCCAGCGGCGCCACGCGGTCCATGGCGCACAGACAGGCTGCACCGCGGTCGTACACCAGCAGCTTGTACTCGCTCGTGGAGCTGAAATAGTTGAGCGGCGCGCCGGGCGTTACGCCATGCGGCACCGATACGCGCAGCGCGCTTTCCATGCGTGTGCGCTCAAGGTCGTTGCGCTCTCCCATGCCGTACTTTTGCTCTGCATAGGCAAGCAGGCTGAACTCGCACAGGGCTTCATCCTGCCAGGGCTGATACCAGCTGTCCGAGCCGACGGCGGCATACCACCACTGGTGCGCCGTTTCGTGCGCTACGGCATATTCCAGCTCGCGCCCGCCCGCTTCCACCACATCGGAGGATATCATGCTAAGCGCGGGATACTCCATGCCTCCATGGGGAAAATCCACCTGCACAAGCGTGTAGCTCGGGGAGACATATGCGCCGTACGCCTGTGCGTAGCATTGCAGCGCGCTGCGTCCGTGACGCAAAAGCCTGCGCGCCTGCGCCGTATTCTTGGCAAAGGCGGTCACCAGCACATCATCCTGCATTGCCTGCACGGCATGGAAATCATCGCTGATAACAAGGGCAAAATCGCGCACGGCAGGAGCGGTAAACACATAGGTGCTCTTGCCCTTTTGCGTGCTTTTTTCGCCTGCGCCGCTGCCCGCGCACACATAGCCCTTGGGCACAGTCACGCTGACGTGATAATTGGCGCAGTCGCTCACAAACGGGTCGCCCACAGGCTCATAGGCTTCGGTGCGGAAGGCGCCGTCCTGCCAGACAGCAGGCACGGCAAAGGCATTGCCCAGCGCCCAGATGTCATCCCACACGCCAAAGCGGTTGGCCATTTCGGGCACCTGTACGGTGTAGGTCAAACAAATCTCGACCTGCGCATCCGCCTGCCAGCCGCCCGGCACGGGGATTTGCAAAACAGTCTGCGCCTCATCCGTGTAGCGGAAGAGCACATTTTCGCCATTGACAAGCGCGCGTGCCATGATGAGCCCGCCGCTTGAAAAACCGCTGGGATAATATTGGGCGTACAGCTTGTCCTCCGCCGCGCAGGGAGACGTTTCCGCCGTCTGATAGGCGTTGGCCCATGTGCGCAGCACAGCTGCGTCCTGCTTTTGACCCGTGCGGTTTTGAAGCCTGAGCGTCTGCGTTACGGACAGGCTTTTCTTTTGCGGGTCAAGCGTTGCCGAAATGCTGATTTCATCCAGCCCCTGAGCTGCCAGGATAAGCTGCTGCGAGGGCTCGGGCGCGGAAGCACGCGGTACAAGCAGCCACAGCGCGGCCAAAACCACCGCGACCGCAGCCGCCCAAGGCCAAAAACGTTTGAAAGCTTTCATTCAAACAATCCTTCTTGGCTTAAATCAGGGAAGCCACATTGGAAAACAGTACGATGATGCGCTGCACCACGCTTGCCATCAGCGCGCTGCCGCAAAGGGCGTACAAAATCATCGTCAGCGTAATGGCTGTACAGGTGCAGATGAGCTTGCCCGCCATGAGCTGCTGCTCGCTGCGGCCTGTGATGAGGCTGAGCATGCTGCATGCCTGCGTGTAGCTGATGGCTACGCCGCAAAGCATAACGATGACAGACAGCCAAGGAGAGATCAGCGCCAGCACCATCGCCAGCAGCGCGACCGCCACCGTCGGCAGGGACGTTACGCCCATAAAGCCCAGCAGCAGATCCCACGAGAAGGTGATCTTGCAGATGATGCAGATATAGAACATGAACACCAGCGTGGGCGTGACCATGCTGATAAGCTGAAACAGCGCGGTAATGCCGCCAACGGCAGGCGCAACGCGGCCTGCGATATAGCTGATGCCCTGATTCATGGATGCATCGCTGCCTGCAAGCTGCACGCCGCTGAGGGCGGAGATCATGTTGAACAGTTCGCT
This sequence comes from Candidatus Limiplasma sp., assembly GCA_045612325.1. Taxonomy (GTDB): domain Bacteria; phylum Bacillota; class Clostridia; order Christensenellales; family Aristaeellaceae; genus Limiplasma. The sequence continues at coordinate 10,140 of JAZKYW010000238.1, forward strand.
CACAAAGCCGCGCATGACCACCATGCCGCCAAGGAAGGAAAGCAGCAGCACCACAGCTGCCGTTACCGCGCCGCTGTAAAGGTCACGGCGTTCCACCATGCCGCGCAGCACATCGCCGGGGCGGGTAAAGCAGTGGAGAAAAGAGCGGGGCAGTTCCGCGATGACCGTCAAAAAGCTGCGGTCCTCTTTGGCAGCCTGCTCGCCGTAGGTATACGCCTGCTGATAGCCGGTGGGATAATTAGCCTGCTGATACTGCACATAGTTCTGCTGCTGTGCATGCTGCACAACAGGGGTATGACAGTTGGGGCAAGCCTGGGCACCCTGCGGCAGCGCCTGCGAGCACCTGGGACAGTTCATAGGTTTCCTCCTTCGGTCTTTCGACCTGAATGACACTTCTGTAATGCGGTTTTGCACACGCAAAGCGACCATACAAAACCATCTTATAATATAGCCTTTTTTGGGTTTTCTGTCAAACAAAACCGCGCTTGTTCTTGCCCTGCGGCAATGCTATAATACCCGTAGAACGCTTTGCGCCGAAAGGAATATCTGCTTATGAAAAAGCTCGGTCTCCGTCTGTGGTTGAGCATGGTCCTCATTGGCCTGACGGGTCAGTTTGCATGGACCATCGAAAACATGTACTTGAACGTATTCCTCTACAACACCATCTCCACCGACCCGCGCTACATTGCCGCCATGGTATCCGCCAGTGCCATTGCCGCAACGCTTACTACGCTTTTGATGGGCGCGCTGAGCGACCGTGTGGGCCGCCGCAAGGGTTTCATTTGCGCGGGCTATCTTGTCTGGGGCGCAGCAACAGCTGCTTTTGGACTGATCACCGTTGAAAACGCCGCCAAACTGCTGCCCGGTGTAACGGCTGCCGCAGGCGCGGCTGTACTGGTCATTGTGATGGACTGTGTGATGACCTTCTTTGGCTCCACCGCCAATGACGCCGCCTTCAACGCCTACGTTACCGACCAAATCCCCGATGACCGCCGAGGCAAGGTGGAAAGCGTGCTTGCCATCCTGCCTCTGCTTTCCATGCTCATCATCTTCGGTATGTTTGACGGCATGACCCAGCAGGGCCGCTGGAAGGAATTCTTCTTCATTTTCGGCGCGCTGGTCACAGCAGTCGGCCTCGTGTGTCTCTTCCTTCTGCCTGAGGAAAAACGCGCGCCCCACAAAGCGCCCTTCCTTGCGCAGCTGGTGGAAGGCTTCCGCCCCTCCGTCATCATCCGCCATAAGGCGCTGTACCTGTCGCTTGCAAGCATGTGCGTGTTCTCTGTGGCTGTGCAGGTGTTCTTCCCCTATCTGATCATTTATATGCAGCATTACCTCAAGCTGGACAGCTACGCCATCGTTCTGGGAGCGGTGCTGCTGGTGGCAAGCGCTGTTACGCTCATCTTTGGCCGCATGATCGACCGTGTAGGCAAGCTGCGCTTTGCCGTACCTGCCGCTGTAGTGATGTTTGCGGGTCTCATCGCCATGTATTTTGCCCGCGGTATGGGCTGGGTCATTCCCGCAGGCATGGTGATGATGAGCGGCTACATGCTGCTCACCTCTGCTTTGGGCGCGCAGATGCGTGAACTGACGCCCGATGATCAGGCGGGGCATTTTCAGGGCATCCGTATGATCTTCAGCGTAATGGTACCCATGATCGTCGGTCCCTTCATCGGCGCGGCGCTCATCCGCGACAGCGGCTCGACCTATGTTGACCTGGGTCAGGTCAAGACTGTGCCTACGCCCGTCATCTTCCTTGGCGCTGCTGCGATGCTGGTGCTGCTTGCCATCCCCCTTGCACTGCTTGCAAAGGAGCTTAACAAGCGCCGCATGGAGGAGGCTTCCCGTCCGCTCGGGCTCAAGACCCCTTGGGGTGAACAGCTTGACGCTGCCTCGCCCCTTCAGGAGTATCCCCGTCCGCAGTTTGTACGCGAAAGCTGCCTCAACCTCAACGGCGCGTGGGAATACGCCATCACCGAAAGCAATGAATTGCCTGAGCAGTTTGACGGCGTGATCACCGTGCCCTTCTCTCCCGAAAGCATTTTGAGCGGCGTCAACCGCACGCTTCTTGCCCATCAGACGCTCTGGTACCGCCGCAGCATCACTTTGCCCGCAGGCTTTGTGCCCGCTAACGGCAGAGTGTTCATGCACTTTGGCGCGGTGGACCAGGAAGCTGCCGTCTTTGTTAACGGTCAACAGGTGGCCCATCATGTGGGCGGCTACACGGCATTTTCGGCAGATGTGACCGACGCGCTCACCGAAACCAGCATCGTTGTTGTGCGTGTGCACGATGATACAGACGCATCCTACCACAGCCGCGGCAAGCAGAAAACGCAGCGCGGCGGCATCTGGTACACGCCTCAGAGCGGCATCTGGCAGACGGTGTGGATGGAAGCCGTACCCGAAACCTACATGCAGGATGTGCGTATCGAGCCTCTGTTTGATGAATCATCCGTGCGCATCACCGTAAACGGCACAGCCGGCTGTGAGGGCGCTATCGCGGTGGATGGACGAAGCTTCACCTTCACATGCGGCGAAAGCTGTACCATCCCCATGACCGATTTCCGCGCCTGGAGTTCCGATGACCCGTACCTCTACCCTATGACCCTGACGCTCGGCGCTGACCGCGTTGAAAGCTACTTTGCCATGCGCAAAACGGAAGTACGCAAGGACGAAAACGGCGTGATGCGCCTCTTCCTTAACAACAAGCCCTGCTTCCACAACGGCCTGCTTGACCAGGGCTACTGGCCTGACGGACTGCTGACGCCGCCTTCCGATGACGCGATGGTCTATGATATTCAAACCGCCAAAGACCTTGGCTACAACATGCTGCGCAAGCACATCAAAATCGAGCCCATGCGCTGGTACTACCATTGCGACCGCCTCGGCATGCTGGTTTGGCAGGATATGATGAATGGCGGCGGCGACTATCGTTTCCTGACCATCAGTGCGCCGCTGGTAACGGGCATCCATCAGAAGGATGACCAATACAAAAAATTCGCCCGCGCCGATGAGGCGGGACGTGCGCAATATGCGGTTGAATTGAAGGAGCTTATCACCCAGCTGTATAACGTGCCTTCCATCGTGCTGTGGGTGCCTTTCAACGAGGGCTGGGGCCAGTTTGACGCAAAGAAAGCCTGCGACCTCATTCTTTCCATGGATACGAGCCGTCCCATTGACCATGCAAGCGGCTGGCATGACCAGAAATTCGGTGATATCCAGAGCCTGCATGTCTACTTCAAGCCTTACAAATTCAAGCCCGATGCTTTTGGCCGCGCGGTGGTGCTCAGTGAATTTGGCGGCTACAACCTCAAGCTGGAAGGCCATACCTTCAACAGCGTTGACTTCGGCTACAAGAAATTTGCCGACAGCAACGAACTCTGGAAGGCTTATCTTGCCCTGTATGAACAGCAGATTCTGCCCGCCATTCCCAAAGGGCTTGCCGCTACGGTTTACACGCAGCTGACGGATGTGGAGGACGAACTCAACGGCATCCTCACCTATGACCGCCGTGTGGTCAAGCTGCCTGCGGATGAGTTGAAGACCCTCAATGCCCGGATGAATGTATGAGCAGCTCAGCTGGGCAGGGACTCCGACCCGCAACCTCAATCGTCGCAGAAGCTGCTGTCGCACCTTCTGCTCGTTTCGGTTGATATCCTGCACCCCGCCAAGGGCGCTGCCCTTGGAAACCCGCTCAAGGGATTGCATCCCTTGAGAATCCCTTTACAGCGTCCGTTAACAGTCGAAAATCCCGGAACAAACGTGTTCCGGGATTATTTTTATCTCATATAGCCGACACAGCCGCTGTTTTCGATGCGTTTCATGCCGATGGCACGGTAGAAGGCATTGGCGTTTTCATCCGCCTCATCGGTCAGGAGCATGAACATGCGAACGTCTGCGAAACGTTCGCTGATACTGCGCATCAATTCACGACCGATGCCTTTTCGCTGATGCGTGCTTGCAACGATCAAATCCTGCACCATGACGATGTGCTCTCCATCCCCCACACAGCGGATGAAGCCGACGAGCCTGTCGTTTTCATAGGCACCAAACAGATACAGCGAGTTTGCAAACGCACGCTCCAGCTTGGCGTCATCTTTCAGATATGCAAGCCAGCCGTGCTGCTTATACAGCGTTTTTGCCGCTTCGAGCGCACAGACAGTCACTTCGCGGTATTGAATCATCATCAAATCCCTTTCCGTAAGTACAAAAAAGCCGTGGGTTTCACACCCACGGCATATAATGCTCGATCGATCCAAGCATGGGCACGCCATCCCGCGCGCAGCGCGGTAATGGGTGCAGGGCAATGCCCTGCTTAGCCCTGCTTCTGCTTATGCTTGGGGTTTTCGCAGATCACCATTCCGCGACCCTTGCGCTTGATGATCTTGCACTTTTCACAAATGGGCTTCACAGAGGGACGTACCTTCATTGTGTTTTCCTCCTTTTTGGGAACGGCTGAACTGCTTCAACCGCAAGTTTGCTTTCGCTTAGTTCTTGCTGCGCCAGGTAATACGGCCGCGGGTAAGATCATAAGGCGAGAGCTCAACGGTAACTTTGTCACCGGGGTAGATGCGAATAAAGTTCATACGCATTTTACCCGAGATCTGTGCCATGATCTGATGCCCGCCGGGGAGCTCCACTTTAAAGTTTGCGTTCGGAAGCGCCTCTTTAACAGTGCCTTCCATTTCAATGACATCACTCTTGGACAAGTGCGTCTGCCTCCTTCACATGTTCCGTCTGCGCTTTGGGCGCATACCCGGTTTGGATGAGGTAAGCATCCTTTTGGGCTTTGAGAGCCTTGCGGATATCGCTGTCGGCCAGGGGGCCGCCGCTTTCTCCGCGGCCTTCCACCCGAATCATCAGGGGCAGGGCCTGCAGATGCTTCACCTGCTTCTTTTTGGGCTTTGCCAGTTTGCGCGTTTCGCCATCCACCAGCAGTACCATGCGCTCATCCAGCACGCTTACAATAGCGTACCAGCGTCCTGCGTCATGACCCTGGGTGGAGATGACCACGCGGCCAGGCTCGGTCGGTCTTGCTTTCACTCGGCATCCTCCGTGAGCACGTAGCCCGGATAGCTGAGGATTTCGGGAAGGCCATGTTCGTTGATGGCAATGGTGTGCTCATAATGGGAGCACAGGCTGCC
>JAZKYW010000239.1:0-8156 GCA_045612325.1 Candidatus Limiplasma sp.
CACCCACACGTGGGGAATAGCGTGGCGTTTGTTTTTATGATCGCTCAGATAAACTTAAACTTCTTGATCTTAGGCTCAAGATGATGGATGACCTTGCCGACCATGGCGTCCAGCTCTTCGCCGGCTTCCTCGCCGCGCATGGCCTTGAGCAGGTTATCAACGTACTTATCATCCAGAGGCGTCCAGTTGGTAAACAGCACGCCGCCCAGTTTGCCGGGCCAGCCATAGCGCTTGGTCAGATACTGAGCCTCCAGCGCAGCGGTCCAAAAGTGCATGGCGTTATCCGCAATGTGGAACACGGAGGGCAGTACAAAGAAGCCTTCCTTGATGAGCGTTTCCACGGAGGGATAGCCCGCGCTGTGCAAATCGTAGTGCCAGTCACAGATGATGATATCGCGGGTGACTTTATCATCCATATGCAGGGCGGGATGCATACCGAAGCGGTCGGCCTCCCACATCTGATAGCCCATACCCTTGGCGTCGAGCAGGCGGTCGCCCCAAATCATCATCTCAAGGCCCTTTTCGGCCAGATGGTCATGCAGGATCTTGACCGTGCGCGCAAACAGCTCCGCGGGGTCCTTGCCCTTGCAGCGCGGGCACATGGCAATATCGAACACCTCATCCAGACCCACATGGAAGGTCTTGCAGCGGGTGGCTTCGGCAATTTCATCCATCATGGGAAAGATGTACTTGTACACATCATCGTTGGATGCGCACCAGCTGTGGTGATAAATCTCGGGCCACTCAGCATCGGGCGCAACGGGATTTTCCACAAACTCGGGATGCAGCTTGAGCAGCGGCAGCGGCGTGCCCCACGGCCAATCGCTCTGATGACCAAGGCAGGGCAGCAGCGGCACCAGACGGATGCCGTGCTTTTCGCACACATCCGCCAGTTTGGATGCATCCTCATAGGCAATGGTGCCCGAAGAATACTCGGGAAAGCAGCGGAACTGGAAGCGCATTTCAGCCACCAGCAGATTGAACCCCTTGGGTGCAAGCGCCTCCTCAATGAGACGAATGAGCGAATCGATGCCTTCTTTGGTGGCAACCAGCGTATGGAAGCCGACAACAGGAACAGAACGGTCGAACATGACAAACCTCCTTTTTATTCGGTTGTGGAAACGAACGTTTGATGGTGCTTTGATTATACTATGAATAAGCATTGCTTGGCAAGCAGGAACGCCGCCCATCCCCATCGAAAACATCTAACACACCAAACTCCAACACACGCACACAAGGAGTCATTATGATCATTCGCAAACCGCCCATGGGCTGGAACACCTGGAACACCTTCGGTCCCGACATCAACGAACAGCTCATTTTGGAATCCGCCGACGCCATGGTCGAAACAGGCCTGCGCGACGTGGGATATGAATACATCGTCATCGACGACATGTGGTCGCTCAAGGAGCGCGACGAGCATGGCCGTCTGGTTGCCGACCCTCAGAAATTTCCGCACGGCATGAAGTATCTGGCGGATTATGTGCACAGCAAGGGGCTCAAATTCGGCATTTATTCCTGCGGCGGCTACCTTACCTGCGGCGGCTATCCCGGCAGCTACGGTCACGAGTGGGAGGATGCCCGCACCTTTGCCGAGTGGGGCGTTGACCTGCTCAAGTACGATTTCTGTTTCCATCCCGCATCAGTGGATGCTGCCACCATCTACCGTCAGATGGGCATCGCGCTTGCCAACTGCGGCCGCGACATCCTGTTCATGGCCTGCTCCTGGGGCGTGAACGATACCCGCCAGTGGATTCGTCAGACCGGCGCGCACACTTGGCGCTCCACGGGTGATATCAACGACTCCTGGGCCTCCATTCAGGCCATTGCCCAGTCGCAGATGTTGACGCAGGAGTACAACGCTCCCGGCTGTTTCAACGATATGGATATGTTGGTGGTAGGCATGAACAACAAGGGCACCGTGGCTCTTGGCGGCTGTACAGAGGATGAATACAAGCTGCACTTCAGCCTGTGGGCGTTCCTGCAGTCTCCGCTGATGATCGGCTGCGACATCCGCAGCATGGACGAGTCCACCCGCCGCATCCTGCTCAACAAGGAGATCATCGCACTCAATCAGGACCCCTCCTGCCATCAGGCGTATGTTGCCAACAATCCCCTGCAGGCCTTCCGCGCAGGCGAGCGTCCCACCGCGCCTACGCCCAACCGTCAGCCCGAGGACCCCTTCTACGCCTACACCGATTACTGCCTCAGCCGCAGCATCATGATCCGCTATCTGGAAAACGGCGATATCGCGCTCATCCGTCTCAACTTCCGCGATCATTTCTCCAGCGACGCCCCCACCGTGGTGACGGCTGATATGCTCGGCCTGCCCGAGGAGCGCATGAAGCACCTGCGCATCACCGACCTGTGGACGGGCGAGGAGCTGAAAGCCTCCAACGGCACCATCCCCAGCCTCGGCATGGCGCCCCACGGCTGTCAGGTATTCCGCATCCATCTGGAGGATTGACATGCAATGCATCCATTGCGGCCGTCCCCTCACCGATGACGAGATCGCCCTGCACAAGCGCCTCATCAACCGCGGCGCGGAGCACTTCCTGTGCCTAAGCTGCCTCGCCGAATATTTCCGCTGCACCGAGGATATGCTGCGCGATAAAATCGATTACTTCCGCAGCATCGGGTGTTTGCTGTTCAAACCGCTTGAAAACGAAAACTGAATACACAATACAACATCCCCCGAGTTTCCGCCGACATGCTGCGGAAACTCGGGGGATGTTGTTCAATCGTCATCGCCAACCTATGCAGCTTTGCTTTTTTTCGATTGTACTCCTCATCGATGAGGCTACAGGCGAAGCAGATTTGAAGAAGAAAGAAAGAATCTTAGTTGGATTGCACTCGTGTTTCCAATCCTGCAACTTGCCAAAACATCAAAATGCAGAGGCGATAAAATTACAAGTGATGGTACATGGTGACACGGGTATTACGCTCATTAAGAGCAGCATAGTACGCATTTTGTGCCGTTAGCTGTGTAATTTGAATTGTATATCCCTTAATTTGCTGTAATTCAGAAACAATAGCGTTTGTGTTTTCCCGAATCGCATTCACCTGCTGATAAAGCATGTATTGGTTCTGACGAATTTGCTCCAGATTCTCGATAACTGTACTTAGCTGACTGATGACCGTATCTTTTCGAAGTTCATAGCCCCGCAATATGATCGGGAATGAGCATATCCGTACCCAACGGCATATGCAGTCCATGGTTTTCCAGACTGCCCACGGGTATGATAACGGTATCGTTTGTTTTCAGGTATTCCTCCACCTCAAGGTAATTCATAGGCGCAAAATACATAGCGTTTCTCCCTGCAAAACAATGGTTTTTGTTGGATTCATTGTAGCAGAGGATGCAAAAAGGCGCAAGGTGAAGTATCCACCCTGCGCTCAACCATGCTGAGAAACTTCGACTTAATATGAAGCTTTTAACGAGAAAAGTTTGGATTCTGCTGTTTACTTTTCAAGCTCACTTTTCAATTGGAATTTCTCATAAGCTGAGACTGACGATACTGCTCAGCAAGAGGAACATCAACAAAATCTACCGTTTTATCAATATTTTGAGTAACTACCTTTTTGATTTCCTCAAGAGACACACGGAAAAATTCTCTGCGCGTATTGACCATGTTCAGCTTGCGATCTTGGAAAGCCTTATGTAGTGCAGCTTCAAGAGCAGGAGCATTGTCTGAGAAAATCAATGCATGTACATCAAAATCAAACGGAACAGAAGCATCTCCCAATTCATCAATACGATCCATAGGCTCCAATCGACGCGTCATACCAATTTTGTACACACCTTCGCCAAACGCGCCAACATTGGAAATAATATATACATATCCTGCTTTCTGATTTGCATCCCTGTAATCGATTTGCTTCATAGAATCATCCAATGCAGAAAGCTGGCTCTCCAATTCTTTCTTTTTTTCTTCAAGTGCTTCTGTTTCTTCCGGCTTTGCAGCAGCAAGTTGCTGTATCACCTTCTGCAATGCATTTGAATAATGCTTTTGTTCTTTTTCAACCTTTTTTCTTGCGTCTGCAATTTCTTTCTCAAGCTTAGCTCGTTCGCGTTCTTCAGCTCGCAACTGCTTCAGTTCTTCTTTTTCTTTTTGCTTCTCCAACTGATATTCATAAGCCAGTCTTAATTCTTTATGCTTCAAATCGCGATATTTGCCTGTAATTGCCACGCCGCAAATAGCGCCAAGTTTTGAAATTGCACTAAACGAAGTATCAATTCTCTTTAATGCACTCTCTATATTATTAAATTTGACATGGTCAATTACATCATCACATTCACAGTTAAACGCACGAATCAGCAACTTCTGCATATCGTGAATCATTTTTGTACCTTTTCGCTTATCTCCGTTTACAGTCCAACCTTCGTTGCCTGTAGCTGCTTTCCCAAGCTTAACGAACGTCTTTTGCTGTTCTCGAACACTTGCTAATTCCTCTTTATAACCCGTAGAATTTGCAAAAGCAAAATGTGGTTTGTACAAACCGAATGATTGCATCAAAACTTCTTCTTCTGTTTCAATCAATTCGACTTTAGCCTGCTTTATTTGGCTTTCCAGTAACCTAAGTGCTTGTTTAGTCTCACTCTCTTTTTTCGCAGATGCCGTTTGCATATCGGCAGATTGTTTCTTCAGCTTTTCCAGCTCTTCCTTTTGTTCTGCTATATGTTTCTGCAATTGAATAGCATCTTGCATTTCGGGCGTCAGCATTGCTTCCAACTCAGCAATTCGACTTTTTAGTTGTTTGTTCTCTTTCCCTTTGAACAAATCTCCAAAAGACATTCTTTTGCACCCACCTTATTTATTTTTCTCAACACTAGAACTCTAGATTTTTCCATTCAATTGTATCATTCAGCATCCTAAAAAAGCAACAAAAAGTTACTTGCTTTATTCCCAAATTGCCTTCACAGCCCTGTTCTTTTCCCAATCCACAAAATCTCCTAGAAGAGATGCTCGTTTGCATCCCCCGTTTGGCTCAGTACATTGATTATTTCACATCCACAAAAAAGACAGGAGCATTCCGCTTCCTGTCTTTTGGTTTATGCTCCCGCATCCAGCATCCACTCGATATACAGCCCATACCCCATGGTAGGGTCATTCACAAACACGTGCGTCACCGCGCCGATGAGCCGACCGTCCTGTATGATGGGGCTGCCGCTCATGCCCTGCACGATGCCGCCTGTTTTGGCAAGCAGGTCTTCATCCACCACGCGCAGCACCATGCTGCGCTGGGCGGGCGCTGACTGGCGCGTCACTTCCACGATTTCCACATCATATTCCCGCACCCCCTGCGCATCCACGGTGCAGAGGATGGTGGCAGGCCCTTCGCGCACCGCATCGCGGCGACCGATGGGCAATCCATCCGCATAGATGGGATGTGCAGGCGGCTGCGAAAGCTCGCCGTAGATGCCGTAAATGTTGTTTTGGTTGATGCCGCCCAGCACGCGCTTTTCACGCAGAAAACTGCCCTTGAGCTCGCCCGGATTGCCCGATTGTCCCTTGCGCACATCCACCACATCGGCAAGCATCACCTCGCCCGCGCCTACGGTGAGCACCTGTCCCGTATCCGCATCGGTGATGGCATGACCAAGCGCGCCGTAGCGCACGCCCTCATCGGGCTGTACTTTGCCGTAAAAGGAAAGCGTGCCAACGCCCGCGGTGGAATCCCTCACCCATGCGCCGATGCGGTATTCGCCGCTCTGACCGTCGCGCTTAGCCTGCAGGGTAAGCGTCAGTTTGCTTTCGCCGCGCAGCACAGTCAGCTGCAGCGGCCACGCACCGTAGGCGGATACGATGGAGGTAAGCTCATCCGTGCTTTGGATGGCGCGTCCGTCCGCTTCGGTGATAACGTCGCCCGGCTTGATGCCCGCCGCCCGCGCAGGGCTGTTGGCGCCCGTCAGGTCGCTGGTACCCACCACCAGCACGCCGCGCGTTTTGAGAGCAATGCCCACCGCCTGTCCGCCCGGGTAAAGACGCAGGTCATCCGCAATTTCGATTTCCACCTCACGCAGCGGCAAAAGCCCGAACAGGCTGATGGTGGCGGTGGAGGTGTGCGCATTTCCATCCACCGATGACAGCTTTTGCGCCATGGAAGCATCCGCCTGCGTGCTTTCCAGCGTTGCTTTCAAAGGAAAAGGCGCATCCAGCACTGCCGTCTGCCCCTGTGCCACGCTCAGCTTGCCCGGCAGCGTGCGCATCAGCTGCGCCGCAGGAGAAAAATAAACCATGAGCACCAGCGCACTCAGTATCCACCCAAGGGTGCGCGATTTTCGCATACAAACGCCTCTTTCTGTTCATGCTTCGCAGTGCATTGTGCGCAGAAAAAGGCGTTTTGAACGTAGTAATTTTTAGTTGTTTTTTAATAAAGAAAAACCTGTTCTGAATAATCAGAACAGGTTTTCTTTTGTATTTGGAGGAGATGATTCGGCGAGTGTGCCAATCTCGCATCTCTTATCTACCACGTTTCCGCGGCGTGTAGAAGCACAATCTCTACTTCGATGTCTCCCCTCGTCTACATTATAGCATCATGTTATCCTTTTGTAAATGACCTTGTTTTTTTCGATCTGTTTTTCTTTCTTCCGTTCATTCAAGCAATACATTGTAATTACTGAACTTTCCAAATCCGAGTCTACTTTAGCATATGCAATTTTTACAATTACAATAACATTCAACTCTGGAAATTTTCGAATAAACTTCGCTGTATCAGCATGTTTACAGTCTTCAAGAATAACATCAGGTGTTGCTATTACATCCGAAATATATTTTCCATATGTTTCGTAATCTGCTTGATGGCCTTCACAAATATGGAAAATACGTTCGTCTGTCAAAATTACATTTGGACGAATATTACCCCAACGTTCGAAAACACATTGATTTTGAATGACGCCAACAACACGCATCACTTCACCGCCATTCAGCATCCCAACTTCTTAAATGTGATGCTTTACGCGGTCGCGTTCTTCGGCGCGCTTGCCGTTGTTGAAGCGGTCAAGGGTGCCTACGAGGTAACCGGTGATGCGACGGATGCGCTCGAAAGCGTGACCGTTTTCCTTGCGGCCGCACTTGGGGCAGGTGTCGCCGATGATGCCGTTGTAGCCGCACTCGGGGTCGCGGTCAATGGGATGGTTGATGCTGCCGTAGCCGATGCCCACGTCATGCATGTGACGAACAACGCGCTCGAAGGCGTCGAGGTTCTTGGTGGGGTCGCCATCCATCTCGATGTAGGAGATGTGACCGGCGTTGGTCAGCGCATGATAGGGAGCCTCGATGGTCAGCTTATCAAAAGCGCTGATGCTGTGATAAACCGGCACATGGAAGCTGTTGGTGTAGTACTCGCGGTTGGTAACGCCCTCGATGATGCCGTACTTCTGACGGTCGATGCGGATGAAGCGGCCGCTGAGGCCTTCGGCGGGGGTGGCAAGGCAGGTGTAGTTGAGGCCGGTCTTGCGGCTCATCTCATCGCAGAAGTTGCGCATGAAGCCAACGATCTCCAGACCCAGGTTCTGGCTGCTGCTGTCCTCACCGTGGTGAGTGCCGCGCAGGGCCTTGAGGGTCTCGGCCAGGCCGATGAAGCCGATGGACAGGGTGCCGTGCTTGAGCACCTCGCGGATGGAATCATTCCAGTCCAGCTTTTCGGAGTCGATCCACACGCCTTCGCCCATCAGGAAGGGGAAGTTGTAAACCTTCTTCTGGGAGATGATCTCCAGACGCTCGTTGAGCTGCTCCACGACCAGGTTCATCACGCGCTCCAGCTCTTCAAAGAACCAGCTCACGTCGCCCTTGGCCTTGATGGCGATACGGGGCAGGTTGATGGAGGTAAAGCTGAGGTTGCGGCGGCGGGGGGCTACCTGACGCTCGGGGTCGTACACGTTGCCCATAACGCGGGTACGGCAGCCCATGTAAGCGATCTCGGTTTCGGGACGGCCGGGCTTATAGTACTTCAGGTTGAAAGGAGCATCCTGGAAGGAGAAGTTGGGGAACAGGCGCTTGGCGCTGGTCCGGATGGCCAGACGGTACAGGTCGTAGTTGGGGTCGCCGGGGTTAAAGTTGCAGCCTTCCTTGACGCGGAAGATCTGGATGGGGAAGATGGGAGTCTCGCCGTTGCCCAGACCGGCCTCGGTGGCCAGCAGCACATTGCGCATG
>JAZKYW010000240.1:0-6250 GCA_045612325.1 Candidatus Limiplasma sp.
GGTGTAGAACTCACCGTTCATGGGCAGGGATTCTTCCTTCTTGAAAAGGGACAGGCTGTGGAAGATACCGAAGGGGTCGTCGGGCGTAATCGGGGCGTGAAGATAGGTGGAGCCACAGGGAACGGTGACAATGTTACTGTATTCAACATATTGCTGCCCGGCCTGGTCAACGGCCTTGACACATGCACCATTGTCCACAGAACCTGCCAAAGCAACAATATCCGTAGTGGTGAATACAACAGTAATGTCTCTGGTTTCGCCAACGTTCAGCGTTTCCAAGACGGTTACCAGGCCACCGCCCAAGGGATCGATCACATTGACATTCAGGAGCTGTGCGACGCCCTGATTGGTAACAGTGATGACGAACGTGATATCCTCGCCGGGCTCATAGTAGCTGCCGTTGGCAGGGGTACCGGTCACTTTCTTGGTCACGGACAAGCCAGCAGACAGGCCGAAGTCACCGGAATCGTCAGGGCCGCAGGGCGCGGTGACGAAAGGTGTGTGAACATCCTCAAGGTAAACGCCATTCACGGCAGAAGAGAGTTCCGCCATGGCATAGATGGCACCGCAGGCGACGTCAGCTTCCGTTACGGTAACGGTCAGGAAGTGGGAACCGCTTGCGCCGGGAACCACGGGGCCGTCATCGGAGAACCAGCAGCTGCCGAGACGGTCGATTTCGCTGCCGTACACAGGGGTAGCGGTCGTCCAGATAGACGCATGGCAGGGATCCAGCGTATATTCGGTGTTATTGACCCAGCTTTCGGTAAAGGTGACTTCCTCCCCAAGCACAAAATGAGTGCCGTTGGCGGGGGTGCTGCTCAAAACCAGCGTAAGTTCCAGACCGTCAGCACTTAACTCACCAAAACCGCACGGTGCGGTCACGGTGTTGGAATACAGGGTGACCTGCTCGCCGCCGGGCTGGTAGCTGAAGGTAACATAAGCGGTGTTTTCCACATAGCCGCGCTCAACATCCGCTTCAGTCACGGTGTAATAGAACGGCATGCTGATATCCCAGCTCCTGTCGTCCAGGAAAATGGGATCGCTGGAGGAATGGAGCGGATCATACAGTCCGATGTCATAGACCGCGTCGCTCTCGTCGCCGCCGCGGTTGAAAGCGTGATCGCCGATTCTGGAATCAAACTCCAGACAATATTCGATCTCTTCGCCCGCAACGAAGTACTCGCCGTTGGCAGGGGTGGTGAGAATATGCTTGTTAAACGTTACGGTAGGCAGTTCGAGTTCGGGGCCGCAGGGGGCAGAAACGAAGGGCGTATACACATTAGGCACGTCGGGACCATCCTGCACGGTGGAAAGGATCTCGGCCATGGCATAGATAGCGCCGCGGGCAACGTCAGCCTCGGTTACAGTAACGGTCAGCGAATGGAAGCCGGATGCGCCGGGAGCCACGGGACCGCCGGCGTCTTCCGCAAACCAGCTGCCGATTTGATCAATCTCGCTTCCGAACACAGGGGTGCCGCATGTCCAGATGGACGCGGAGAAGGGGTACAGGGTCTTGCCGGTTCCGTTGGACCAATGCTCTGTAAAGGTAACTTCCTCGCCGACAACAAAGTGGGTGCCGTTGGCGGGGGTGCTGCTCAAAGAAAGAGTGAGCGTGGGACCGGAGATGTCCATTTCACCCTCAAGCGGCGGCAGTTCGCGGGTCTCAGTCAGGCCGCAGTTGTTGAGGCAGTGACGTTCTTCAAGGCCTGCAACGCCAACAGCGGGAGCGCTCAGAACTGCCCACTCGCTCATGTTATGACCAAGAGGGTCGGTATAGTTGTAGGAGTAGGTACCGCAGCGTACGCAGTCCATCTGTCTGATGCCCTGCTCGGTGCAGGTAGCCGGCTGCTTCACATACCAATCGGTCCAATCATGACCGAGAGCAGCGACCTTGTTATCCTCCGTGATACCGCAGCGCTTACAGGTGCGATGAGCTGTTCCGCCCTGCTTACAGGTTGCTGCAACGTCGGTGATCCAACTGCCCCAGTTGTGGCCCAGGGCAGGAACAGGCTCAGGGTTGCCCTGCTCGGAACCGCAATGGACGCAAAGGTTTTCTTTGTAGCCGCTCTCGGTACAGGTGGGATTTTCGGTCGTGGTTGTTTTCCACTGACAATTGCCGCATTCTTCCCAGCGGTCGCCGGTTGCCCCGCAGATGGTGCAGTACTCCTCACGGGGCTTCCAATCCAGACAGTTTGCAGGCGCTCCTTTGGGCCAGCGGGTTTTCCAATTGTGATTGCAGTTGAACGTTCCGACATCGCTCAAACGTTCAGCAGATGCAACAGGCATCATGCCGATGAGCATGACCAATGTCAGCAGCCATGCAAGCAGTTTACGATAGGTTTTCATGTTTACACCCTCCATTTATGTTTTTGCGGTCAAAAACCGCTGAGTGTACGTATTTGGGTTTACCAGCCGAGCATATCCTCCGGCAGCAGCTTCAGGAAGTGCTCCTCCAGCGCTTTGGATGCTTCGCTGTAACCGGCGGGGAATCTGCCGTAGCCATGGGCTTTCACAGCAGTGTCATCCGAAAATGTCAGGCTGATGCTGAAAGCAGTGCCATCCAGCAGGCCGTCAGAGCGCTCATTGAATCCGTCCCATGCTGCAATGTTATTCAGCAGAACGATTTCGCCAAGTTTATCCGCCCAGCCTTCATCCACCGTGACGGTGTATGGCTCGTCTTCATCCGCCAGCAGGAAGTATGCAGTCAGCTTGCCATCCTCTGCGCGGTACTCATACCCTTCTATACGTTCCCGGTAGGAATGACTTTCCGAGAAGGAAAGCATGACGATTTCTCCTGTCGGGGCGTTGGTGGCAGCAGGTGATGTTGTAAAACGGCACGCACCCACAAGCACCGCTATGCACAAAAGAAGGCATAGCAAAATGATGCGTTTGATCATGTTCCACGTCCTTTTTGCTACGGCAAAAGCCGTTCCATGTGGTTTTGGCTGCTTTTTCTTGCAGTGTAAATGTATTATAAGGTAGTTTCCCACCCTTGTCCCCACCCGAAGAAACCAAAAAGGGTGGGAAAACTGAAAAACAATCCTGAAAAGGGTGGGAAAACGGGTGGGATATGTTGCATGGTTTGACATTTTGCCCTTCGAATGGTAACATAGTAACTGCGCTGAATATCAGCGTCAATTTTTCGCTTCACGGAGTTTACCAATGAGAAAATCCGCCTTGTTCGGCGTCATTCTCGCAGGTGTTATGCTGGGGCTGACAGGCTGCAGCAGCATCGGCGAAAAGGCAATGAGCATCTCCGCCATCTATTTGGTAACAGCGATTCTTGCTGTTTTGATCCTCGCAGGTTATTTGATTTTTTATAAACAGAAGACCCGCTGGTTTATTTTGCTTCTGTCGGCAATTACTGTCACCAATGCAGGCTACTGGCTTTTGTCCACCTCTCAAACGCTGGAATTTGCGCTGATGGCCAACCGCATCTCCTACTTCGGTTCGGTTTTTCTGCCAATGTCCATGCTGATGATCATTCTCACCACCATCCAAATCAACTATCCCAAATGGCTGCCTTCGCTGCTCACAGGCATCAGTCTGCTTGTTTTTCTGGTAGCGGCAAGCCCCGGGTATTCTGATATCTACTACGCAGAAGTATCCCTCGTCACCCTCAACGGCGCATCCGTCCTTGAAAAGGTGTACGGCCCGTGGCACCGTCTGTATCTGTTTTATTTACTCGGCTACTTTATGACCATTATTGGCGTGTCTGTATCCGTTATCTGCACCAAAAAGATCAACAACGCCGTTCATGCGGTCATTCTGTCGCTGGCTGTATTCGTAAACATCGGTCTGTGGCTGCTGGAACAGCTGGTCAAAGTAGATTTTGAACTGCTTTCCGTATCCTACATTCTGAGCGAACTGTTTTTGATCAGCCTCGACCAGCTGCTGTGTGAGCAGCGAAGCCACGAGCTCTCCCCCACACAGCCTGCTGTCCTCCCCGCGGAAGAAGAACCGATTCAACCCCCAAACGATCTCCTTGCGGATAAGGCAGCACACTTTGCAGCTCAGCTTGCTACGCTGACTCCCACCGAGCGTAAAGTATACGAACAGTATCTGGCAGGCAAATCTACCAAGGAAATCATGGAAACGCTCGCCATCAAGGAAAATACGCTCAAGTACCACAACCGCAACATCTACAGCAAACTCGGCGTATCTTCCCGCAAGCAAATGTTTGAGCTTTCCGCTCTTGCCAAAGCATCATCCACCGATAACGCTGCAAGCGAACATTAAAAACAAGCCCCTTTTCCTTTATTGCAGGAAAAGGGGTTTTTGTTTTCTTTGCAATTGAGAAACAGGCTGCAATATGGTATGATATTCTCAACAACGAGGTGATACATATGATTTTTCCTACCGCTTCTCTTGAGCCCCGCCCCATTCGTCTGAGTGAATCCACCCGCGATTGGGCATGGCGTTCCATGCACGGTGAATTCGGCGATGAAGCCAAAACCCACATGGCTGTTTCGCTCGACCACCTGGAGAACTTCGACCAACTTTCCGAAATTGAACAGTACGATATTGCCATCCGCCAAATCGCGCTTGAAGCTCCCTTGCGCCTGTGTCCCGAGGAGCTTATTTGCGGCGCTGCAACGCTTGGCAATGCCATCAGGCACCATGCGCCCGCCCTTTATCACGGCGAGCGTGCTTTTGAATGCCGTTCGCATTTGACGCTGCAGCTGGAAAAAGTTGTCCGTGAAGGTTTGGATGCGTATAAAGTCGATGTCGCAAAGCGTCTGGAAGACCCTTCGCTTACCGATGAGCAGCGTCAAATCATCCAAAGCATTGATAATGTGATTGAATCCATCCGCATCTGGCATGGACGTTATTTGCAGGCAACCAAGGAACAGCGCCCCGATATGTACGGCCCGCTCATGCAGGTGCCGTTTGGCCCCGCAACCAATTTCCGCGAGGCTATTCAGTCCATTTGGTTCATCTTTGCCTTTACAAGGCTGTGCGGATACTGGCCCGGCATCGGCCGTCTGGACTGGCTTGCCGGTCCTTATCTGGAAAAAGACCTCGCCGAGGGCCGCCTGACCATGGACGAAGCCCGCGAAATCATGGCTTCTTTCTTTATTAAAGGCTGTGAGTGGATATTGACTGAGCCGCCCATCGCCTCAGGCGATGCTCAGCATTACCAAAACCTTGTGCTGGCAGGCGTGGATGAAAACGGTAACGAAGTGACCAACACCGTAACGTATCTTGCGCTTGATATCGTTGAGGAATTGGGTATTTCCGATTATCCCATCACCATGCGCCTCAACGAAAATACGCCCGAACCTCTGCTTCGCCGTATTGCCGAGGTAATGCGGCACGGCGGCGGTATCGTTGCGCTTTACAACGAGCCCCTGATTCTTCGCGCCCTCGAGCAGGAAGGCTACAGTGCCCGCGAAGCACGTTATTTTGCCAACGATGGCTGCTGGGAAATTCAAATACCCGGCAAAACCAACTTCAGCTACTCCCCCTTTGACGCCCTGCAGATTCTTGACGGGCTTTTGAACATCAACAGCGATGCTCCCGTGCCTGACTTTTCCTCTGCAGAGGACATCTATCAGGCTTATCTTGTAAAGCTTGATGAGCGCATCCACGAACTGTACCGCCAGCGCATTACGGATGTATACGAGCTGCGCGATGGCAGATGGCGCTCTATCGAGCCTGTCAAGCCGTCTTCCGTTGTCAGCCTGTTTGAGGATGGCTGCCTGCAAAAGGGACAGTTCTATGACGACCTCGGCCCCGAACACACGCTTCGTTCGCCCCATATCGGCGGCGCGCCCGACGTTGCCAACTCCCTGCACGCCATCGACCAGCTGGTATATAAAGAGAAAAAGCTCACACTCGCCGAACTGGTCAACTTGCTGCGCAGCAACTGGGAAGGCGCAGAAGCCCTGCGTCAGTACGTGCGCACCAAGTATGCCTATTACGGCAACGATTCCGATGAAGCCGATATGTGGCACAGCCGTCTGCTCAATGACTTTGCTGACCTTGTTCACAAATGCGCAGAAAATCGCACCTGCCCCGTTGAGTTCATCCCCGGCGTAAGCACCTTCGGCAGACAGGTGGATTGGCTGCCCTACCGCACCGCAACCGCCTTTGGCTACCGCAAGGGAGATATCCTTTCCGGCAACGATTCCCCCACCCCCGGCACCGACTGCGCAGGTGCTACTGCAATGATCAAATCGCACTGCAAGGCTGATTTGGTACGTCAATCCTGCGGTGCAGCGCTGGATGTAAAAATTCTGCCCGCAAC
>JAZKYW010000241.1:0-16299 GCA_045612325.1 Candidatus Limiplasma sp.
CGGAGCGCACCTGCGCCACCGCTTCCTCCACGGGAACGGTGTACTGGCGAGCATCCAAAACGCCTTCGATACGGCGGATGGCATCGGAATGTCCCTGGCTGACCCCTCTGCCCCAGAAGGTATAGTCCTTCCCCTCGGGGAGGATGGCAGAGCTGTAAAGTCTTGCAAGGGAAAACATACCGGGATCCCAGCCTGCGGAGATCACGGCGCAGTGCCCTGCCTTTTTTGCCGCCTCGTCCACCGCGGCAAAGTGTGCGGGGATCTTGGCGTGGGTGTCAAAGCTGTCCACCACGTTAAAGTACTGCGCCATGTCGGGGGTCTGGGTGGGCAGGTCGGTGGCGCTGCCGCCGCAGAGGATGAGCACGTCGATATCGTCCTTGTGCGCGGCGACCTCGGAAGCGTGGTAAACGGGCACGCCTTCGGTGAGGATGCTCAGGGTCTCGGGAGCGCGGCGGGTGAATACAGCAACGAGCTGCATGTCGGGATTCTGCTTGATGGCGCATTCCACGCCGCGGCCGAGATTGCCGTAGCCGTGGATGCCGATGCGGATGGGGTTGTTCATGAAAACATTCCTCCTGAAAAAATTCGATCGTTCGTCGGTAGTTTGGTCGTTTGGAAAGAGAATTACGCTCAGCGGCCGCGTACGGCTTTGATGGCGTGCGCGGGGCACATTTCCTGACAGCAGAAGCAGGAGATGCAGCCCTTGCGGGGGATGACCGCCTTGCGATTTTCAACGGTGATGATGTGCTCGGGGCAGGATTCGGCGCACTTGCCGCAGCCTACGCAGCGGTCGGGCACCAGCTTGGGATAGGAACGTTTGCGCCCAAAGAAAGCGTGAAAGACGCCCTTGACGGAGAAAAAGCGTTCCTTGCCGTGGATGGAATCCGGCAAGGTGAAGGCGGGAGAAGCAGGCGTGAAGGCGTCGCCCGTCAGGATGATTTCATCCTCGGGCAGATTGCGTTTGCGTGCCGCTTCGATGATGGGCGCCATGCGGTCGGGCAGGCCCATCATCTGCGCGCCGACGATATCCACCGCGTAGGGCGAGCGGGAGCAGAGCGTGTAGCCCATGTAGCGCACGGTGCCGCCGCCGGGGCCGTTGCCTTCCATGCAGTCCACCGCATCGATGAGCGTGATAGCGGGCTTCACGGTTTCGCACAGGTCGATGAGCAGATTGCTGAAACCGTCCAGCGTGGAGCGGCGGGCATGCCATTCGGCCTTCTGCAAGCCGGGGATGCAGCCGTACAGGTTTTTCACGCCTGCGCTCATCACGGTGAGACCGTGGGTCTTGAGTTTGGCGCAGTTGATGATGTAATCAGCCTGCAAAACAGGGGTCAGCAGGTTAAAGCTGCCCTTTTCACCGTAGGAGCAATCCTCGTTGAGGGTAAGCAGGTCGGCAAGGTCGGTATAGCCGCAGGTAGCATAATATTTGCGCAAAAGCGCGGCGGAGTACACGCCGCCGGGGCTGTCGGCAAGGGTGATGTGCGTAACGCCGCGGTCGCGCAGCCACTTGGCAACGGCGCGCAGCACGGCGGGATGCGTGGTGACGGCTTTGGAAGGGTCGCGCCCCGTGAGCAGATTGGGCTTGATGAGCACCTTCATCTCGGGTTTCAGGTCATCGGCAATGCCGAGTGCTTCAAAATGCGCGGCAATGGCGCGGTCCACAAGCGCCTGCTCGTAGCACTCGGTTTTTTGGACGGATACAACGGGCATCGAAAAGTCTCCTTATAGATAAGGTCAGAAATGTTCCCAGAAGGCGTTGAATTCTTCAGCGGTCAGTGTGCCGCCGCTGATATAGATGACGTAGTTTTCATCACGCCAACGGTAGCGCACATCGCTTTCGCAATAGCCGCCGCGGCGGTAAAAGGCCATGCGGCGCAGACGCTGGTCGTTGTTGGGGGCGTTGGGGTCAGCATCCTCCAAATCGGCAAGGATGCGGGCGGCGGGCTTGTGCGCACGGATGAGCGAGAGCGCCTCCGCGCCCAGCCCCTGCGAGCGAAAGCTTTCTTCGATGGAAAGATAGAGGATGTGGGTAAGGTCGCCGTGGGTGAGCAGCGACACAAAGCCCGCGAAACATCCCTCCTGCAGAAAAACCAGCATCTCATGAGCGGAGCCGAAATGGTCCATCATTTCAAGAATGGGTCTGCGCTCGTTTTCGGGGAAGGAGCGCTCATACAGCGCGTTTACCGCTTGCAGATACGGAGAATGGCGGTCGATGGCAAGCATCTGCATCACGGCTGTCCCCGCAGAATGTTTTCCAGCGCAAGAAGGGCGTTTTCCGCGCAGTTGTCCTGCGGCAGGCGGCCCTGCTTGATGCGGTATTCAAGGTCCATCAGGTAATCATAGGCTTCGCGCAGCTTTTCACGGCTGAAACGGCGCGCCTGCTGCTGCGTGCGGTTAACGGAAAACGGCGGGATGCCCAGCAGCTGCGCCTGTGCGTTGGCGGGGGTGCGCTCGTCCATGAGGCAGCGCATGTGGTAGAGGATGCGATACTGACGCAGAAGCATGGCAAGGATCATCATGCGCTGTTCGCCCGCGCGGATCATATCGCGCAGAAGGGCGAAGGTGGTATCGGTGTTGCCCGCTACCTGCGCATCCACCATCTGAAATACCGTGCATTCGGTGGAACGGGTGCAGATGGCGTCGATATCCTCCGCTGTGACCACTTCACGCTCGTCCAGATAGCTGGCAAGCTTGTCCATCTCCTGCTTGAGCAGTGCGGCATCGCGGCCTACGGTAAATACCAGCTGCCCTGCTGCTTCGCTGCTGAGCTGCTTGCCGAGGCGGCGCATGGTCTTGCGCGCCCAGTCAGCGCATTCGGCGTCATTCATGGGAGAGAAATCCACGATGGCGTTTTTCTTTTTCAGCTGGGTATACAACTTTTTGCGCCCGTCTGCCTTGCCCTTTACATAAAATACAAGGCAGGTGGTGGGGGAGATGTGCGAAAGGTAATCCGTGATGGCTTCCGCCTTGCGCTCATCCTCGCTTTTGCGGCCTGCGGTAACGAGGGAACATTCTCTTACGACCACCAGACGCTTTTCGCCCATGAAAGGCAGCGTTTCGGCTGCGGCGATAAGCGAATCGGGGTCGGGGTCCTGAAGCTCCGTCAGGTTCATCTCCTCAAGCCCTGCAGGCAAAAGCTTGCTGCACAGCTGCTTGAGCGCAGATTGCTTGATGTATTCCTCATTGCCTTCAAAGAGGTAGCATTCGCCGATGCTGCCTGCCTTGAGCTGGTCGAAGAAAGCGGTATGGTTCATGGACGGTTCCTTTCTTGATAAGGGGTGATGAATAGCTGCCCGTTTCGTACGCTCAGGGTGATATCGCCGCATTCGTCTGTGCGCAGGATGCTTGCCCCGTGCTCGTTGAGTCGTGCGAGCGTTTCCTCAGAGGGCAGGCTTTTGCTGCTGCCCGTTACGCTCAACAGCGCATACTTTGGCGAAACAAAATCCAAAAAGGCGTCCCGCGTGCTGTCGCTGCTGCCGTGATGCGATACTTTGAGCACGTCGGCAGGTACGGTGGCGTAGCGCTCGTACTTGCCGCTCAGGTCGCTTGCGTTGAGCAGGGTAAAGCCGTCAAGGTCGATGGACAGCACAAGGGGATAATCGTTTGCGGGCTGACCCGTGCGCAGGGTATCACGCTCGGGCCACAATACGCGCAGGCTGCTCCTATTGTATCGCAGCTCGTCGCCGCTTGCAAGCGTTGAGAGGGGAATGCCCGAATCAAGCAGCGTTTGCCACACGGCGAGCGCGTCTTCGTCCAGCTTTTGAGTGTGGGCCTGCGCGGGCAGATAGACTTGACGGATGCGGATGCCGCTTTCCAAAAGCGCCTTTACGCCGCCTGAGTGGTCCAGATGAAGGTGCGTAAGGATGAGCGCATCGATGCTGCGGTTTTCATACATCAGATAATCAATGACGCCTTCGCCGTCCGCGCCCGTATCGATGACAACGGTGGTATCACCGTCAAACAGCAGCGCGGCGTCAGCCTGTCCTTCCGCAAGCTGGATATAGCGCAGGTCGGCGGGGCGTGCAACAAACCATCCGCCAAAGGCTACGGCGATGCAAAGCACCGCTGCGGTCAGCTTTTTCCCGAAATGCCCGGGCGTACGGCGTGCAAGCAGAATGGCGGCAGCGGCAAACCCGATGCACAGAATGACAGGCGGCGCACCTGTGCGGATGGCTGCGTAGGGCAGTCCCGAAAGCAGCTTCACAAGCCACAAAAGCACATCAGTCATGACAGAAGCCGCCCAACCCACAGGCGCGGCAAGCACAGGAATCACGGACAGCCCCAGCACCGCAATGTAGAGCGGTACCAGCACTGCCGTGACAAGCGGCACAATGAGCAGATTGATGAACAGTCCGTACAGGGGCAGCTGCTGAAAATAGCGCATGGTGGGCAGCATTACGCCCAGCTGAGCGGCAGCGGAAACAGCCAGCAGCGCTTTTGCATCCCGCAGCATGCGCGAAGCCAGCGCACGAAGCGATTTTTTATTTCTGCCCGGGTCGATGTCGGGACACAGACGGTCGATCTGTTCAAGGATCGGACGGCTGCAGAGGATGATGCCCAGCATCGCGCTGAAAGACAGTACAAAACCTGCCGACAGCGCGCTGAGCGGGTCGATGATCAGCACGATCAGCATGGCAAAGGCAAGCGTTGTCAGGCGGTCGCCGCGCCGTTTGCACAGCTTTGCCAGCGCCATGCTCACAAGCATTGCCGCAGCGCGGATGGCTGCAGCCGAGAAACCTGTCAGCAGGCAGTACAGCAGCAGAAAAATACACAGGATGATGAGCTGAGGCTGCTTTTTCATGCGCAGTCGTTCAAGCAGCGCAAAGAGCATCGCACCAAGCAGACCCACATGCAAGCCCGAAACGCTCAGAATATGCGCGATGCCGAGCGTTTGAAAGTCCTGATATTCTTCTTCGGTCAGGCCGCTTCGCTGACCAAAGAGCAGCGCCATAGCAATGCGGCTGTTTTCGCCCATGGAACGTTCAAACGCGGCGGCGAAAAGCTGATGTGTGCGGTAGACGGCATCTTTGACGGGTGCATCCGCCGCGGTGTTTTCAATGAAAATGTCCTGATAGGCGGCAACGCCGAAGGCATAACCCTTTTGCCTCATCCACAGGCGAAAATCCATGCGCGGCTCGCCTGATTTGCCGTCGGGATGATAAACACGGCCTTCAAAAGTGACTTTTGCGCCGTCAAAAAGCGCGGGCGCGCCTGCTTCATCATCGTAGTGCAGGGTACAGTAAGCCTTTCCCGATACAGACGTGCCGTCCAAAGCGATATCACCCAATATAAAGGAAATGCGGTCGTCCGTGCGCGGCGTGGCTTCGCCGTACACATAGCCCGTGATGAAATAGCTTCCTTCGGCAGGAGCGGTGATATCAAAGGCGGCGTGGGCATGCATGAGCCCGAGGGAAAAGCACAGAAGGACAATACCCGCGCTGCAGCGCCTTCCGCCAAGCTTGAGCGTGACGGTCAGCGCTGCGCCCGCTGCCGTAAGTGCCCACAGCCACGCGCCGCCTTGGGTATAGGGCAGGCACAGACAGCCTAACAGAAAGAAAAACGCAACCATCAGCATTAGATAGTTGCGTTTTGGGGATGCGCCAAAAGACATTTCCCGGCGCTCCCGTACGTTATTCATATCAACGCTCCAGCAGACAAACCGCGTGTGCGGTAATACCAAGGCCTTCGCCTTCGTAGCTGAGCTTTTCGGTGGTGGTGGCCTTTACGTTGATTTGGTCTACCTCCACGCCGATGGCGTCGGCAAGACGCTTGCGCATATCCTCAATGAAGGGGCGCAGCTTGGGACGTTGGGCTACGATGGTCACATCCGCATTGCCCAGGCGGTAGCCTTTGTCGCCGAGCTTGGCGCACACCACCTTGAGCAGCTCGATGGAGTCCGCGCCGCGGTACTGCTCGTCCGTATCGGGAAAGAGCTTGCCGATATCGCCCATGGCGGCAGCGCCGAGCATGGCGTCCATCAGCGCATGGGTGGCAACGTCAGCATCGCTGTGACCCAGCAGGCCCAGATGATACGGCACTTCCACGCCGCAGAGGATGAGCTTGCGGTCTTCCACCAGACGGTGTACATCCATACCGTGTCCAATGCGAATCATGCGGGGTCCTCCTCATCGGAACGAATTTGCAAAATGACCTCCGCCAGCTCAAGGTCGGTGGGGGTGGTCAGCTTGATGTTTTCGCGGTCGCCCACGCTCAGATACACGGGAATACCCGCATGCTCCAGCAGCGACGCGTCATCCGTACCCAGAAAGCCGTCCTCACGGGCTTTTTCGTGTGCGCCGAGGATGACCTCCAGCTTGAAAGCCTGCGGGGTCTGGATGGCGTACAGCGTGGAGCGGTCGGGCGTTTCCTGCACCAGCCCGTCGGGCGCGGCGCGTTTGACGGTATCCACCACGGGGATGGCGGCAATGCCGCTGCCGCGCTCCTCCACGGACTTGAGCGCGCGGGAGATGACTTCTTCGGTGACCAGCGCGCGTGCGCCGTCATGGATGAGCACGCAGTCCGCGTCCTCGGGCAGCGCCTGCAGGCCATTGTACACGGAGTGCTGACGCTCGCTGCCGCCTGCGACCACGGCCTTGACAAAGCGGCCCATGCCGTAGCGGGCAAGCAGTGCGCGCATATCTTCCACTTCATCTGCGGCGGCTACCACCACCGCGCCGGCGCAGAAACCCGTAAACGGCGCGATAGCGCGCACGATGGCGGGAATGCCGCGCAGGGGCAGAAAAATCTTGTTGACGTCCGTACCCATGCGGCGGCCGCTGCCGCCGCCAAGGATGATGGCATAATTGCTCATGGCGTTATTCCTCGCCGCGCTCGGCCTTGGTCTGCGCGTCCTCTTCCAGCACTTCGTACATATCGGCGGCGCCTTCCTTGCGCACGACCTCCTTGATGCTTACAATGCGGTAACGGCCCACGCG
This sequence comes from Candidatus Limiplasma sp., assembly GCA_045612325.1. Lineage (GTDB taxonomy): Bacteria > Bacillota > Clostridia > Christensenellales > Aristaeellaceae > Limiplasma. The sequence goes on from JAZKYW010000241.1 coordinate 6,936, forward strand.
GCTGCCGAAACGGATCTCCAGCACGTCATTTTCCTTCACTTCGGCGCCGGGCTTGGCAACCTTGCCGTTGAGGCTGACGCGTCCGCCGCTGCAAGCCGCGTTGGCTACGGTGCGGCGCTTGATGATGCGGGAAACTTTCAAAAATTTATCCAGTCTCATGAAAAAGAGTCTCCTTTTACTTCTGCACGTAGGCTTCGATGAGCTTGAGGGTATTCTCCACGCCCTTCATATGGCTGCGCTCGTAGCCGTGGCTGGCATATACGCCCGCGCCGATGAGGGAGTAGCGGATATCCATGCCGCTGCGAAGCGCGGTGCCTGCGTCAGAGCCGTAGTAGGGATAGATATCCACGGCGTAATCAATGCCCTCTTCTTTGCAGAGCTTGATCAGTTCGGAGGTCATTTCATAATCGTAGGGACCGCCGCTGTCCTTGGCGCAGATGGACACCTGCATCTCGGTGCAGTTGAGGTCATCGCCCACGCAGCCCATATCCACCACGAGCAGGTCCTCGGTATCAGCGGGCAGGCCGGTGGATGCGCCGTGGCCCACTTCCTCATACACAGAGAAGAAAATGGTGGTCTTGCGGGCCAGGGTGATGGTCTTGTCGGCAACGCCCTTGGCCAGCGCCAGCAGCATGCCTGCGGAGAGCTTGTCATCCAGGAAGCGGCCGCGGATGTAACCGCTTTCGCTTACGCGGGCGCGGGGGTCAAGGCAGATGAAATCGCCTGCGGAAATGCCCAGCGCTTCCACTTCGGCCTTGGAGGATACGTTTTCGTCCAGCAGCACTTCCAGCGTGGTGTCGGAACGCTTGGTATCGTTCATGTCGCCGTTGACGTGGGTGGATGCATTGTGCAGCTGCACAACGCCGGTGTAGCGCTTGCCCTCGCGGGTGATGACGGTGACGTTTTCGGTTTCCACCGCGGAATAGGAGGGACCGCCCACACGGGTGAACATGAGCGCGCCGTTGCCTTTGATGGTGCGCACCATCAGGCCAAGCGTATCCACATGCGCAGCCAGCGCAAGGGGACTGCCCTCGCCGCCCAGCGTGCAGCACACGCTGCCCTTGCGGTTGCGCACGGGTTCAAAGCCCATGTTTTTGAGCGTATCCAGCAGATAATCGGTCACGTTTTTGGTATAGCCCGTGGGGCTGTCGATGGAAAGCAGCTGCATGGTCTGCTGCACGGAAAAACTGGTATCAAGTTTCATAAACGCAGGTCCTCCTGATGATATTGAGGATGAATGTCATTTGTATCATACCGCATTTGCCCAACAGGGGCAAGGGGAAAGATTGTACCTGTTTTGCTTTAAAATGAAGGGTTTTTTTGATATAGACGTTTGAAAGTGCTTAAGAAGTATTGCAAAGTTTGGGCTTGTTTGGTAAAATAACAGTTGGACAACCAATACTATTTAGGAGGTACACCACCAATGGTTAAAGTTGCTATTAACGGTTTCGGCCGCATCGGCCGTCTTGCTTTCCGTCAGATGTTCGGCGCTGAAGGCTACGAAGTTGTTGCCATCAACGACCTGACCAAGCCCTCTATGCTGGCCCACCTGCTCAAGTATGACACTGCTCAGAAGGGCTACTGCGGCGCTATCGGCGAGAACAAGCACACCGTAGAATCCACCGAGAACTCCATCATCGTTGACGGCAAGGAAATCAAGATCTATGCCGAAAAGGATGCTGCCAACTGCCCCTGGGCTGAGCTGGATGTAGACGTTGTACTGGAGTGCACCGGCTTCTACTGCTCCAAGGAAAAGTCCATGGCCCACATCACCGCTGGCGCCAAGAAGGTCGTTATTTCCGCTCCCGCCGGCAACGATCTGCCCACCATCGTTTTCTCCGTTAACGAGAACACCCTGACCGCCGAAGATAAGATCATCTCCGCCGCTTCCTGCACCACCAACTGCCTGGCTCCCATGGCCAAGACTCTGAATGACCTGTATCCCATCCAGAGCGGCATCATGACCACCGTGCACGCTTACACCGGCGACCAGATGATCCTGGACGGCCCCCATCGCAAGGGCGACCTGCGTCGTGCCCGTGCCGGCGCTCAGAACATCGTTCCCAACAGCACCGGCGCTGCCAAGGCCATCGGCCTGGTAATCCCCGAGCTGAACAAGAAGCTCATCGGCTCCGCCCAGCGCGTTCCCGTATGCACCGGTTCCACCACCCTGCTGGTTGCCGTTGTTAAGGGCCAGGATGTGACCAAGGAGTCCATCAACGCCGCCATGAAGGCCGCCGCTTCCGCTTCCTTCGGCTACACCGAGGAAGAGCTGGTCTCCTCCGATATCATCGGCATGACCTACGGCTCTCTGTTCGATGCCACCCAGACCATGGTTGCCAAGATCGACGAAGACACCTATCAGGTTCAGGTCGTTTCCTGGTACGACAACGAGAACTCCTACACCAGCCAGATGGTTCGCACCATCAAGTACTTCGCCGAACTGAACTAAGCAGGGTTTCACCCTGCACCCATCACTGCGCTTCGCGCAGAGGTTCGGTGCGCTGGTAAAATGTGAATAACATTTCCCCCTCTTGCCGCAAGGAAAGAGGGGGTTTTGTGTGCTGATTATGGTTTGCTTCTACTCTTGTTATTTACGTTTGTTTGTACTATGATTATCAGTACACGAGTGTTATGAAAGCAGGTGTTGTGGACATGGGTAAGAAAATACGAGGGCTGTTGCTTATTTTATTTGCGGCAACTTTCCTGTTTTCTGCGTGGAAAGTTTTTGGAATCGTTAGAAGCTACCAAGCAAGCAAAGCCTCCTACAATACGTTGTCGCAGTACGTGGCATTTGAAAAGTCGCCGTACACGTACTTTGAAAACGAGGCGTTTCAGAACGAACAGCCGGAAGCAGCGGACGATGCGGCTGTACTTGAGACAGAGCCGGTTGAATTGCCGGATCTTTCCGCATGGCCGCAAGTTGATTTTGAAAAACTTGCCCAAATCAACCCGGATATTGTAGGGTGGATATATATTGAAGGAACGGAAATCAACTACCCCGTGGTACAGGGAGCGGATAATGCTCATTATTTGAATTACCTATTTGACGGCACCCCAAATAAAGCCGGCAGCATATTCTTGGATTACCGCTGCACAGCAGATTTTTCGGATCGGCACAGCATTATTTACGGTCACCATATGAGAGACAAAAGCATGTTTGCCGGCCTTATGAGTTATAAAGACCAGGCGTTTTATGATGAACATCCTGTTGCGTTGCTTACAACACCCACCGCATATTATAAAATACAGTTCTTTTCCGGGCAGATTTCTCACAATCGGGGCAATGCATGGAAACTGGCGCTGGATGATGCAGAACATGCTGCATGGCTGCAAGATATTCAGGAAAAATCTTGTTTTGAAACAGACGTTGCCCCCACCATAGAGGATCGGATTGTGAGCCTGTCCACCTGTACAAATGAGTTTACTTCCGCTAAATTTGTACTGCACGGGTATATTTCGGAGGCATACGAAAATCCGTCTTTGTATCACTGAGTCAAAAAAGCATCCGTAAAGGATGCTTTTTTGTTGCCGCAATACACCAAAAGCGCAGTTGGATTCTAAATATACTTGACCTTGCGGAAAATTTATGAAATAATGTATGCGTATAGGTAGCGGTAAAAAAGGGCCTATACCTCATTGGTCAAATGCTGTGTTCAAACGGTATACAAACCTACCCTTGGAAAGGATCACAAAACATGTATGAGTAAAACAATCAAACGAATATGGAACTGGCTTAGCGGGTTGCTGGTTGGCATTGTGGTGCTGCTGGCAATAGCTCTGGTCGGTGTAAGGCTGATAGGCTTGCAGCCTTACGTAGTGCTTTCGGGCAGTATGCGGCCCACTTATGAAGTGGGTTCACTAATCTATGTAAAGCCTGTGGATTATAAGCAGCTGCAGGTTGGCGATCCCATTACATACATGATCAGCCAGGATACCGTTGTTACCCACCGCATTATCGAGGTGCTGGTGGACGAGGAAGATCCCGATACGCTGCGCTACTTCACCAAAGGCGACGCCAACGACCAGCCTGACGGCACTTCTGTGCATTACAAAAATATCATCGGTAAGCCCGTGTTCTCGGTTCCTTATCTGGGCTATGTGTCCGATTATATTCAAAATCCTCCGGGCAGGTATTTGGCGCTCGCAGGTGGTGCACTCCTGATCCTGCTGGTATTCCTTCCGGATATCTTCGCCGATGAAGATAAAAAGAAGAAACCCGATCCCAAACAACTGGAATAACACGCTCTGCGTGATAAATATATAGTGATTCAAACAAACCATTGAAATTGAAAGGAAGTAAACAAAATGAAAAAGGCAAAGAAAATCGTAGCTCTCCTGCTGTGTGCTGTTCTGCTGATTTGCGCATCTGTCGCCGGTACGCTGGCTTATTTGACCCAGCAGACCAAAACCGTCACGAATACGTTTACTGTTGGTAAGGTCAGCTTGGGCACTGATACAAATGGTGATGGCCTGATTGATAATGGTCTGGATGAAGCCAAGGTCGATGAGTATGGCAAGATTGTCTTCAAAACAGACGCTGAAGGCAACCCTACTCAAGAACCTGTTGCCCGTGTAACCGAAAACACCTATAAGTTGATTCCCGGTCACACCTATGTGAAAGATCCTACCATCCATGTAGCTGCCGGCAGCGAAGAATGCTATCTGTTTGTCAAGGTTGAAAACGGTATCTCTGCCATCGAAGCCGAAGGCGATACCATTGCCCAGCAGATGAAAGCAAACAACTGGGAGGAGCTCACCGGTGTAAGCAATACCTATTATTACAAAACCACTGTTTCTACTCTTGATAAAAATGGCGTTACCGATATTAAAGTGTTTGAAAGCTTTACCATTGGTAATGATAAAGATGTTTCTGGCTCTGCCGGCAAGACGATCGAAGTGACCGCTTACGCTGTTCAGGCTGACGGCTTTAACTCTGCTGCTGATGCCTGGAGTAAAACCTTTGGCAAGTCCACTACCAATCCCTAATTTGTATTCCGCAGAGAACCTCTGTGAAATAAATAATTCAACTTGCTAAGAAAGCCAGAAAGGAGGACATATCAAAATGAAGAAAAACAACGGCATTAGCGTGAAAGCGTTGCTTCTTCTGATGGTAGTTGGTCTGCTGATTGGCGGAACGATCGGCGGAACGTTTGCCTGGTTGTCAACCAAGACTGAGTCAGTTGTCAATACGTTCGTGGCCGGTGATATTCAGATTGAACTGAAAGAGCATGTTCTGGATACTACAACAGGTAAGTGGAAGTCTCCGGAAGAATATACCGATACCGGAAACCAAGGTATTTTGGTTCTGCCGGGTAGAACACTTCAGAAAGATCCCACTGTAACCGTGTTGAAGGGTAGCGAACCTTGCTATTTGCGTGTGCTGCTGAAAGTGCACTGGACGAAGGCGGCAGACAGTGAATTTGAAAGTTTTACTTACAACAAATGGTTCACGTTTGATAACGCCTGGAGTTGTAATCTTCTGTTCGACGGAACGACGAATAACAACAGTGGTAAATTCGTTGGTTACGACATTTATGAGCTGACTTATCATCCCAATAATGAAGTAGTGAACGCAGCAACGGCGGATCGGGTAATCAATATCATTCCGAACATGACGATTCCTGCTGAGCTGACCAACAACCAGATCACGGCGTTGAAGGGCTGTGGCATGACCTTTATTGCCCAGGCAATTCAGTCTGATGGTTTTGACTCTGCGAGCGAAGCGTTTGCAGCAGCCGGTTATCCCGACGGCTGGCAACCGCCTAGCTCCTCCAACCCGTAACTGTATATCACGAAAAACTTTTTGTGATATAGCTCTTCCTGAGTGTTAAAGAAAGGAGAAAAGAAAATGAACGTAAAGAAAAATGCAAGCATGAAGGTAGTCATTCTGCTGCTGGTAGTTGTTCTGCTGATTGGCTGTGTTGCAGGCGGTACGCTGGCATGGCTGATTACCAATACCAATCCTGTTGTAAACACCTTTGTTGCCGGTGAAATTGGCACCTTGACTCTTACCGAGACCGAAACCACAAGCGGTGCTGACAACAGCCAAACCAAAAACTTCACCATCGTTCCCGGTGTAAATATTACTAAGGACCCCAAGGTTACCTTTAGCGGAAACAATATTCCGGCCTACGTGTTCGTGGAGATTAAGTCTACCGGTTGGACTACTACTGATGATGGAAAGAATTTTTCCATTGGTGAGGGTACCAAGCAAGTAGCCTGGGAAGTTGCTGAAGGTTGGATCAAACTTGAAAACGGCGTTTACTATAGGCTGGTAGATGCCAATGCCACTAACACCGAATATCCCATCATTAAGGGTAACACCATCACCGTTGGTTCCGGCATTACCAAGGAAGATCTTGCTACAACTAATGGTGCTAATCAGTATCTCAAGAGCCTGACCTTTACCGCCTATGCGATTCAGTCTGAAGGCTTTGTAGATGTTGATGGCGGTTCCACTGCTGTTCAGCAGGCATGGGCAGCCTTGAATCCTTAACGTGCTAATTGGAGAAAGGAAGTAACATCATGAAGAAGAAGATTGTTGCTATCGTGCTGTGCATTGCTATGCTGGCCATCGCAATTGTTGGCGGCACCATGGCGTACTTTACCGATACCAAGGAACAGACCAACACCTTTACCGCCGGTAAGGTGGAAATTGGCCTGGATGAAGCTGTGGTTGAGAAGAATGCAGAAGGCAATTATGTGGCTGTTGCAGCCGGCACCCGTACCCATAATAACCAGGACTACCACCTGTTCCCCGGCATGACCGTTGTGAAGGACCCCACCATCTACGTTCAGCCCGGGTCTGAGGATGCCTACATCGCCGCCAAGATCACCATCACCAGCGGCGAAGCCGGCGACCTGGAAAGGATCATCGGCAACGGTAGTGGTCACGGCCACATGCTGGATGTGACCAAGATCATCCGTGGCGGCATTGCAGTTCCCGGTGCAAGCATGAAGACCGATCATCCCCTGATGCAGCGCTATCCCGACATGCCTGTTTACGGCACTGACACTTACTCTGCTTTCCAGCAGGTTGGCGTGAGCGGCAGCGATTACACCGGCAAGTATGTCATCTACGTCTTTATCGAAAATCCCATGTCTGCCGGCCAGAAGATCACTCTGTTCAACGAGATGTTTATTAATCCGGAGTGGGACAACGGTGAGATGGAAATCATGAATGGCGCCACCATCCATGTAATGGCCTTCGGTACCCAGACCAACGGCTTTGCCGATTGCTATACTGCCATCACCACTGCTTTCCCGGAAGAGTTCAACTTTAACTAATCACCCTACCCTCCCTGCGCCCTACGGGGCGCAGGGCATACAAGGGCTTCCAAATGCTTGATTTGGGGGTCCTTGTATGTCCTGCTTTTTTGGGGGGACATATTGCCTTCAATCCGCTTTTATGTTTTTGCATACCTTTGGTTAGGAGTTGTGTATATGAAAAAGAAACTATTTTATATCGCAATCATCATGATTTTTTTGTCGCTGCTTACAGGTGGTACGTATGCTTACTACACCACATCCGCTACCGCCCGCAATGTGATTACCTCCGGCGCTGTGAAGGTTACGCTGGTGGAGCAGCAGTTGGTGAACGGCACTTTGCAGCCCTATCCCAACCAGCCCATTCAGGTAATGCCTGCTACCACTGTAAGCAAGGTTGTATCCGCCCAAAGCATGGAGCAGCCTGCCTGGATTAGGATGAACTATACCCTGACCGTTTACGACGCAGTGGGGCGTGAAATGGATATTCCTGCCGACGAACTGGCCAATGCCATCCGCATTGAACCTGACACAACCAATTGGACCCTGCACGATGGCTGGTGCTATTACAACACCGCTATCAAGAATGGGGAAACGACCCATCCTTTGTTTGAGGAAGTGGAGTTTTCCGGCCAATATATGGATAATAAGTATCAGAGCTGCACTGTGGTAATTGATGTAACCGCACAGGCGGTGCAGCAGGCAAACAATGGCGATACCGTTTTGGCAGCCCTTGGCTGGCCTGCAAACTAAGCAAGGAGGCAAAGTAGACGATGAAAAGAATAATGTCATTTCTGTTAGCCTGCCTGATGGTTGTAAGCAGTTTTCCCATTCAGGTGTTTGCAACAGAAAATACCGAAGTAATCATTGCTCCCGCTGAGGAAGTAATCGAACCTGCTGTTGAAGAACCCACGGCAACCCCTTGCAGCACCTGCGGAGAGTACGATTGTACATCTGACCATTTGAATTGGTGCGGCGAGTGCCGTAAGGACGATTGCGGCACGGATCATACCGCTGTGATTGATATCCAGCCTTGCGAAAAGTGCGGCAGCACGGAATGTGCCGGTCACCAAAACTGGTGCGATATCTGCAAGGCCGATAACTGCGGCAAAGAGCACAAGCAGTGTGAAACTTGCGGCATTATTGACTGCACCAAGGAACACAAAGCCTGCGAAATCTGCGCAGTGGTGGATTGCACCGCTGATCACGCCAACTGGTGCGATATCTGCAAGGTTGATAACTGCGGCGCAGATCATAGCGAAAAGGTTGAGCAGGTCAATACCGTTAAACAAAATAAAAATGCAAAACTTCTGGAGGGTCGAACCGGAACCTTTAACACCGACCCGATTGAACTGTATACTGCGCCCGACGAATTGTTTGAGGCTGTAGAAAAGAAAGAGCTGCCTGAGTCGGTGGTTATCGTGAAGGTCATCGGCGAGTACTATCGCATCGATGCAGCCAACGGGGCTACCTGGCCTGAGGACTATAAGGATGCAAAATACGTCAAGGATAGCGTGCTGACCTTGGATCCTGAAGCGGAACCTTGTAGCGTTTGCGGTACCATCGACTGCGCCGCCGAGCACAAACAGTGCGAAGTTTGCGGCGAATACGACTGCGCCGCCGAGCACAAACAGTGCGAAGTTTGCGGCGAATACGACTGCGCCGCCGAGCACAAGCAGCGCGAAGTTTGCGGCGAATACGACTGCGCCGCCGAGCACAAGCAGTGCGAAGTTTGCGGCGAATACGACTGCACCGCCGAGCACAAGCAGTGCGAAGTTTGCGGCGAATACGACTGCGCCGCCGAGCACAAGCAGTGCGAAGTTTGCGGTGAATATGACTGCGCCGCCGAGCACAAGCAGTGCGAAGTTTGCGGTGAATACGACTGCGCCGCCGAACACAAGCAGTGCGAAGTTTGCGGTGAATACGACTGCGCCGCCGAGCACAAGCAGTGCGAAGTTTGCGGCGAATACGACTGCGTCGCCGAGCACAAGCAGTGCGAAGTTTGCAGCGAATACGACTGCGCCGCCGAGCACAAGCAGTGCGAAGTTTGCGGTGAATATGACTGCGCCGCCGAGCACAAGCAGTGCGAAGTTTG
>JAZKYW010000242.1:0-4065 GCA_045612325.1 Candidatus Limiplasma sp.
GTACCACCGTGCTGCTTACCACCCATGATATGCAGGACATCGAGGCGCTGGCTACACGCATCCTGCTGATAGGTGAGGGCAGGCTGCTGCTGGATGGTACGTTTGACGATGTGCGCGCGGTGGACCCCAATGCGCACTCGCTGGATGAACTGGCGGCGGATCTGTATGCCCGCTACGGCATGTGAGGTGAACGCGATGAAACCGTATCTCACCTTTTTTAGAATGCGATTGATCGGCGGCATGCAGTACCGCGCGGCTGCGCTCGGCGGCATAGTGACTCAGTTTTTCTGGGGCTTTATGGAGGTGCTGCTCTACAAGGCGTTTTATGAGGCCGCGCCCGATCGTTTTCCGATGATATTTGAGGATCTTGTCAGCTATATATGGCTTAGGCAGGCGCTGCTGATGCTGTTAAACACATGGGTGTTTGACAACGAACTGTTTTCCAAAGTGCTGGATGGCAGCGTAGCCTATGAGCTGTGCCGTCCTGCCTCGCTGTATGGCATGTGGTATGCCCGCATGCTTGCCCTGCGTGTAAGCCGTGTGATTTTGCGATGCGTACCGCTTTTGACGGTGACCCTCCTGCTGCCAAGCCCATGGGGGCTTAACGCGCCTGCTTCTCCTTTGGCGTTTGGCTGCTTTGTGCTGTCGCTAGCGCTTTCTGCATGCGTGGCTGTGGCGTTTACCATGATCCTGTATTTCAGCTGCTTCTATACCACATCTTCCGAAGGCATACGCTTTATGCTGATGCCTGTTGCGGAGCTTTTGAGCGGCTCGCTCATCCCGCTGCCGTTTTTGCCTGAGGGTTTGGCGCGCGTGTTCCACTATTCGCCCTTTGGCTCCATGGCGAACGCTCCGCTTCGTATTTACTCGGGCGACCTGAGCGGAAGCGCTATGGTGGAAATGCTCTGTTTGCAGGTGTTCTGGCTGCTGATGATGGTTGGCTTTGGCAGACTGCTTCAAAGGTGCGGTCTGCGTAAGCTGTGCGTGCAGGGAGGCTGACGAAGATGAAGCTGTATTTCAAATTCTTCGCCATGCACTTAAAAAGCCGTATGGCGTACAAAAAGTCGTTTTTCTTTTCCTTGATCGGTCAGTTCGTGACCACGTTTACGGCATTTCTGGTTCTGTATTTTCTGCTGGACAGGTTTCACACCATCAAGGGATATACGATGGGCGAGTGTCTGCTCAGCGCCAGCATCATGTGGATCGCTTTTCCCATAGCGGAATGGTTCTTCCGCGGGTTTGATACGTTCCCGGGTATGATCCGCGGTGCTGAATTTGACCGCGTGCTCGTTCGCCCCCGCAGTCTGATCTTTCAGGTGATGTGCCACAAGATCGAATTTACGCGTATCGGCAGGCTTGCACAGGGCATGGTAACGCTGGGCATGGGCATTGCGGTTTCAGGGGTGGAATGGACAGGGCTTCGTATCCTGTGCCTTGTGCTGATGATCATCGGCGGCGTGTGCGTGTTCTGTGCGCTGTTCCTCATCTTTGCGGGCATCAGTTTTTTCACGCTGGAAGGATTGGAGTTTATGAACTGCTTTACCGACGGCGCGAGGGAGCATTTTGCTTACCCGCTGGATATCTACGGCCCGGGATTCGTTAAGTTTGGTACATACATCATTCCGTATGCGCTGTTTTCTTACTACCCGCTGCAGTATCTGCTGGGACGCGCGGGCGTTGGATATGCGTTTTTGCCGCTTCTTGCTCCCTTGTTCTTTGTGCCCGCTTATGCCCTTTGGCGTCTTGGGGTACGCAAATACAAGTCCGCAGGGTCGTAACAGGCAGGGAAACAGTTTGCAAATGTAGAAATATTCATCAACAAATATTCCGAAAGGAAGATGAAAATGCATACGTTTGATATCGCCGTCATCGGCGGCAGCACGGGCGGCGTACAGGCTGCCATTGCCGCATGCGTGATGGGCAAAAAGGTTTACATGTGCGAATCCACCGACTGGATAGGCGGTCAGCTGACCAGCCAGGCTGTTCCGCCCGATGAGAACATGTGGATCGAAAAACAGGGCGCTACCAAGAGCTATCACGCTTACCGCGATGCCGTGCGTGCCGCCTACAAGGCCATGCCCGAAGCCAGCGACCTGATGAAGAACAAGGACAAGTTCTGCCCCGGTGCAAGCTGGGTCAGCCGTGTGGCGCATTCTCCCAAGCTTGCGCACAAGCTGCTTTGCGAGGCCGTTCAGCCCTACATCGATGCTGGGTTTTTGACGCTTGAGATCGAAACCGAAGCCGTAGCGGCTGAGGTAGACGGCGATACCGTGAAGAACGTGACCGTGCGCTATAAGGATGGCAGCACCGATGTGATCTGCGCGGAGTATTTCCTTGACGCTACCGATTGCGGCGACCTGCTGCCCATGACGGGCACGGAGTACCGTATCGGCGCGGAAGCCAAGAGCGAGTACAATGAGCCCAGCGCTCCCGAAGTAGCCGACAGCGAGGACCATCAGCCCATTACATGGGTCGCTGCGCTGGCGCTGGAAAAAGAACGCACAGAAATGCCCAAGCCCGCCAATTATGATTTCTGGCTCAAGCGTACGCGTGAAGACCGCCAGATTCTGAGCTGGGTAGGTCACGGCAAGGACGGCAAAGTTCTCTTCGGCTTCTATGATAACGATGTAAAGCCCGGTTCTCTGGGCATGTGGACGTACCGCCGCATCGTGCATGCGCCGTATTATACCGATGGCCGTCCCGAGGTCACGCTGCTCAACTGGCCGCAGAACGACTATGAATTCGGCAATGTCATTGATGATCCCGACCGTGAGTTCCACTTGCAGCAGGCTCGTGAGCAGACCCTGTGCTGTGCCTACTGGCTGTGGGAGCAGGGCTACAACGTTCGTCTGGATACCGAGCATATGGGCACGGAAGACGGCCTTGCCAAAGCGCCGTACATTCGTGAATCCCGCCGCATCGTAGCCAAGAAGACCATCGTTGAGCAGGAAGTGGCCGAGAAGTTCAACCCCGCGCCCGTTCAGCTCAAGGACAGCGTTGGCGTTGGTCATTATGCCATGGACCTGCACAAGACCACCCGTACCGGCACCACCATGTATCAGGCCGCACAGCGCTTTGAGATCCCGCTGTCTGCGATGATCCCCGTGCGCATGAAGAACCTGCTGCCCGCCTGTAAGAACATCGGCGCGACCCATGTAACGGGCGGCTGCTTCCGTCTGCATCCCGTGGAATGGACCATCGGCGAAGCTGCGGGCTATCTGGCTGCTTACTGCATCAAGAATGCCTGCACCCCCGAGCAGGTGCTCAATGAGCGTCTGGAGGATTTCCAGAACCTGCTGGTCGAGCATGGCTTCCAGCTGCATTGGATCGTGGATTGATTTGTCTAATAAAAAAGAACTCCGACAGCGTATGTCGGAGGTCTTTTGATGTCAGCAGGCTTTGATGAGCCGCTGGTAGAAAGCAACGGTCTTGACAATGGTTTCAAGCGGCAGACGCTCGTTGTTTGCGTGGATCATGCCGCGTTCTTCCTTGGTAAGTGCCATGGCGGAGAAGCGGTAAACGTGATCGCTCAATACGCCGTAATGACGGCTGTCGGAGCAGGCGAGCATCAGATAGGGGGATACCACAGCATCCGTCCACGTGCCTCGAATGGCCTTGGAAAGGCGCTTGAAGGGCTCGTCATCCGTGCGGGATACGCGGGAGGGATTCATGCCCATCACCACGTCTACCTTGATCTTATCATTGGCAATGGTCTTTTCAAGGTAAGCCTTGGCGCCTTCCACGGTCTCGCCGCAGATGAGACGAAGGTTTGCGCCTACCCATGCCTCAGGGGGCAGCACGTTGCTTGCGGCGCTGCCCTGCATCTGCGTAAAGGCAACGGTGGTGCGCACAAGGGCGTTCAGCTCGCCGCCGCTCATACGGCACACCATGTTGAGCACGGGCTTGAACAGCCACAGGTTTGCAAACAGCATGCGGTAGAGGAAGGTGGAACGACGACCGAGCGTATCAAACATCTGTGCAGCAGGCGGTGTGAGCGTGAAGGGGAAGGGATGGCTTTCGACACGTGCAACAGCCTTGGCAAGAATACCCACAGGCGTGTGAGGC
>JAZKYW010000243.1:0-2655 GCA_045612325.1 Candidatus Limiplasma sp.
GTATTCTGGGGCTGGTCAGCTTCTACATGGATGGTGACATAGTCAGCGCCCGCTTTGACAAACTCCTCTACATAGCGCACCGGGCGATCGATCATCAGGTGCACATCCAGAGGAAGATCCGTTACCTTGCGCAGCGCCTGCACCACCGGGATACCGATGGAGATATTGGGCACAAAAATGCCGTCCATCACATCCACATGGACAATATCGCCGCCGTTGCTGCGGATATCCTCAATATCCCGCTGCAAATTGGCAAAATCCGCTGACAAAATAGAAGGTGCGATCTGGGCCATAATGTTCTCCTCCCCCGGGGGCTGCCCGGCTACAAAATTCCCCGTTATTTTACCATATTTTGCCCCAGAATACAAGGGCAAAAAAGAGCCGGAGGGTTTCCTCCGGCTCTTGGCGAAAATGAAATTACTTGGCAAATACCTTCTTGAGCTGTACGAAGCGGGGCAGGCCATCTTCCTTGACCATGCCGGTCTCGCCCTGCATGAGGGGCAGGCAGTAGTCAATAAAGTCCTGGGTAACGCCATTGCCGGCCTCGTTGATCCAGCTCAGGGGAACCTTCTTCTCGGTATTGGCAACCAGGCTCAGGTCGAACAGCTTGGGCTCGCAGTGGTAGCCGTTTTCGTCACGGGTGCAGGCGAAGCCGACCATCTTATCGGTCTCACCGGCCACAGCGGATTCCACAGCCACCTTGCCGGACATGAAGGACTCGGCAATATCAGTACCGGAAGCGCAGTGGGCAGCGCAGCGCTGCAGCAGGCTGAACTCGATGGGACGAACCTTAACACCCAACTCCTTCTTGATCACATCGGTCAGGCGGGAAGCCAGGCCGCCCAGCTGGGCATGGCCGAAGCCGTCAGTACCGGAGGTCTTAGCTTCGCTAACGAAAGTACCGTCAGCATAGTGGATGCCTTCGGAAACGGCAACCAGGCAGTTCTCCTTGCGCTCGTATACCCGCTTTACATCGGCGATGAACTGCTCCATAGTGAAGTCTACCTCGGGCAGGTAGATCAGGTCGGGACCGTCGCCCTTTACATTGGCGCAGGCAGCAGCGGCGGTCAGCCAGCCGGCGTGACGGCCCATGCACTCGATAACGGTAACCATGCCGGTGTTGTAAACCTGGCAGTCACGGGATACTTCCATAAAGGAGGTAGCGATGTACTTGGCAGCGGAAGCAAAGCCGGGGCAGTGGTCAGTACCGGCCAGGTCGTTATCGATGGTCTTGGGTACGCCCATAACACGGCACTCGTAGCCAACGCGGTTCATGTACTTGGAAATCTTGTTGCAGGTATCCATAGAGTCGTTACCGCCGTTGTAGAAGAAGTAACGCACATTGTACTTCTTGAAGATCTCCAGGATGCGCTTATAGTCGGTATCGTCTACATCGGGGTCAGCGATCTTGTAGCGGCAGGAGCCCAGAGCGGAAGAAGGAGTATGGAGCATGTTTTCCAGCTCAGCGGGATCTTCCTCGTCCATGATCATCAGCTGATCGTTGAGCACGCCGACGATGCCGTGGTGAGCGCCGTAAACCTTGGTAATGTTAGGATTTTCCAGGCCTGCCTTAATAACGCCGTAGGCAGAGCAGTTGATAACAGAAGAAGGGCCGCCGGACTGACCGATGATCAGGGATCCAACGAGAGTTTTCTCAGACATAAAAATCTCCTCCAAATAGTTAAAATACATAATTTGACCCCATTTCGGGGCTTTTCATAGGAAGTATACCATGAATTTTCAAAAATAGCAAATATTATTATTGCCAAAACCGATAAATATGATATAATCATATCGATAAAAGCAGGGCTATGCCCTGCCTAATAATGAAAGGAATGATTCCAATGGCTCTTGTTACTACTACTGAGATGTTCAAGAAGGCTTACGACGGCGGTTATGCTGTCGGCGCTTTCAACGTCAACAACATGGAGATCGTTCAGGCTATTACCGAGGCTTGCCGCGAAGAGAAGGCTCCCGTAATCCTGCAGGTTTCCAAGGGCGCTCGGGCCTATGCCAACCATACTTACCTGGTAAAGCTGGTAGAAGCTGCTGCAATTGAGTGCCCCGAAATTCCCATCGCTCTGCATCTGGACCATGGCGACAGCTTTGAGACCTGCAAGTCCTGCATCGATGGCGGCTTCACTTCCGTTATGATTGACTGCTCCTCCAAGCCCTTCGAGGAGAACATCGAGATCACCAAGCGGGTGGTAGAGTACGCTCACGATCATGGCGTCGTTGTCGAAGCTGAGCTGGGCAGCCTGGCCGGCATTGAGGACGAAGTTAACGTCTCCGCCGAGGCCGCTTCCTACACTCGCCCCGAAGAAGTTGAAGAATTTGTATCCCGCACCGGCTGCGACTCCCTGGCCATCGCCATCGGCACCAGCCACGGCGCTTACAAGTTCACCCCCGAGCAGTGCACTGTCAATGAGCAGGGCATCCTGGTTCCTCCCGCTCTGCGTTTCGACGTTCTGGAAGAGGTTACCAGGCGCCTGCCCGGCTTTCCCATCGTGCTCCACGGCTCTTCCTCCGTTCCCCAGGAGTATGTCGCTATGGCCAACGCCAACGGCGGCAAAATGCCCAACGCCATCGGCGTGCCCGAAGAGCAGCTGCGTAAGGCTGCTGCCCTGTCCGTGTGTAAGATCAACATCGACTCCG
>JAZKYW010000244.1:0-4950 GCA_045612325.1 Candidatus Limiplasma sp.
CCTCCAGACCCATGCGCTGCGCCTCGCTGCGGGTGGTGATGAGCGGCTGGTTGTAGCCGGGATAGAAAATGCAGAAGTCGCCCACAGGCAGGAACATGGGCAGTTTGGGATGATACTCCAGCACCTGTTCGCTGAACATCACGGCAGAGCGGTGGAAGGGGTCATCGCCGTTGGGATACTGGTTGAGTCCCCAGTGCAGGAAGCCCTCGATATTGGGATACAGCGCAGGCGCCCAGCCCAGCCACACCTGACGCAGACGCTGCATATCCAGCATGCGGTTGCAGTACGCGCCGCCGGGCGTGAGGCAGGTGTACACATACAGCCTTGCGCCCTTTTCCACCAGACCGTCATAGTACTCGCGGTCTTTTTCGTAGATATCCGCAGAGGGACAAAGGATGTCGCAGGTATCTTCCAGCTTGTGCGAAGGCAGCACGGGCTCCATCAGCGCAATGCCGGGCATAGCCTTGTGCACGGTATCGGTGATCATGCGGTAGGCGTCCGCCAGCGCATCGTTGGGCTCGTCCATGCAGCACTGGATCCAATGATCCTGCAGGCCGTTTTTGATGATAAAGTCATACACCAGCGCCGCTTCCTTGGCAAGGGTCGCTTCACCGCCGCCGGGGATGAGTTCGCCCGTGAGGCTGACCATGGCGGTGGGACCAAAGTCAAACGCATCAAATGCCTGATCGCGGAACGCCTTGACGATCTCCTCGGGATGGGTGATGTTCTCGTGATCGAGGCTGTTGTAGAAGGCGTCGTCATCCGAAAGCCCCGCCGCACGCACGCAGAATGCATCGCCCTGCAAATACACGATGCCCGCCTTGTGCGCCGCGTTCACATAGTACATCAAACGTTCTTCATCCAGCACAGGCTCGCCATCCTTGACGGAAAGGCATTCGCCGATGGGGATGTTGATGGCATTCTGCCTGCTAAACACCGCCGCGCGCAGGTATTTATCCAGCATTTTGTTATAGGCAGGAGAAAAGCGTTCCAGCCCGTGGTACTTGGCTACGTTGCCGTAGTTGATCCAGTTGACATACTGATGGGTCTTTTCGCCCGCCTTTTCCACCTTGCAGGGATACTGATGCACCTTCATGCGCAGTTCTTTGGTCTGCTGCATATGCGTTACGGTGAACAGCCATTCCGCATCGCTTTCTTCGCGCACATACTCAATGGCGGTGGAAAACTTGACGGCTGCCGTAACGGTGGAAGGCATCAGCAGATTGAAGATGGGATTGAGCGCCTCATAAATGTAGAACGGCGCCTTGCGGATGAGCGTCTCATTCACGTCATCATGCAGATAGGCGCTGCGCAGCTTCGCGCCGGTGTTTACCTCCACAGGCACGGGCAGCAGTTCAAACAATTTGAAAGCGCGGTTGGGGCCCTTTGCCTCAATGGCTACGGGCATACCGGGCGTAAGGCCCGTCAGCAGCAGATGAACGCCGGCATAGGTTCCGTTGCAGGCGGAAAGCTCATAACAGTCCTTTCCCCCATCCTGCGTAGAATCCGGGTACAGCGCTTCGAGTTCGTCAAACAATTTGACATCAAACATAGCCATGCTCCTTTTTTTCTGTTGTCGAAGGTGAAACGTTCCTGTTGATGTGATGGTATCATGTCTGCGCCCAAAAATCAAGCCGCACCCCGCATTCGGTGTTTCTATCCTAAGCAATGCGTTTATATAGCTAATGTAGGGATGCAATCCGCCTTTCATCGGCAGGAAAACAGCCCCGCGCGTCGAAATGATGTAATTTGTATACCTGTGCAGCTTTTGAAACACAGGAGAAAGGAAGCAGATTTATGAGCAATACCAATCCCGCCGCATGCCGCCGCCCCGATATCGGAGGCCAGGCCGTCATGGAAGGCGTTATGATGAAAGCCCCCGAAGCCATCGCCATTTCCGTACGCCGCCCCAACGGTGATATCATCACCAAGCGCCAGACCTATGTACCCGTTTCCAAAAAGCACAAGTGGATGGGCTGGCCCATCATCCGCGGCGTGGTCAACTTTGTCACCATGCTCACCATGGGCATGTCCACCCTGCAGGACAGCACCGATATGCTGGGCATCCTGGATGAAGAACCCACCAAGTTTGAAAAATGGCTGGCCAAGAAACTTGGCAAGGGCATTGACAAAATCGTGATGGGCGTAGCCGTTGTGCTGGCTGTGCTGCTTTCCGTAGGCTTGTTCTTTGTGATTCCCGAGCTTGTGGCCCGCGGTCTCAAGGCGCTCATGCCGCAGGAGAACCTCAACTGGCTCATCAACCTGTTGAGCGGCATCGTGCGTATTGCCATCCTCATCGGCTATATCCTGTTCTGCTCCACCGTGTCTGACGTGCGCCGCACTTTCCAGTATCACGGCGCAGAGCACAAGACCGTTTACTGCAACGAAAACGACCTGCCCCTCACCCCCGAAAACGCGCAGACCTTCACCACCTTGCATCCCCGCTGCGGCACCAGCTTCCTGCTCATCGTGTTCGTCATTTCCATCGTGCTGTTTACGCTGGTAGGTTATCAGGGCACCAACTACTTCCTGCGTCTGGGCAGCCGTCTGCTGCTTTTGCCTGTGGTTGCGGGCATCAGCTACGAAGTGCTCAAGGGTCTTGCCCACGCCAACGGCAAGCTGGTGAATATGCTGCGCTGGCCCGGCATGCAGATGCAGCGTCTCACCACCAAGGAGCCCACCAAGGAAATGCTGGAAGTTGCCATCGTTTCCATGAACGTTGCGCTCTACGGCCTGCCCGAGGGCTGCCCCAAGACGCCCGAAGGCTACACCATCATCCGTGATTACCGCGTCACCGACCCCAGCTATGTACCCGAAACGGTTGAAGAAGCGGCTGAAGAGACCGCTGAAAACGAATGACCATCAAGCAAGCCATTCTGGAGGCTGAAAAAGCCTTCGAAGCCGCAGGCGTGCCCGACCCCCGCATCGACGCGGAGATCATCCTTGCCCATATCACAGGGCTGGACCGCATGAGCATGCTTTTGAGCGGCAGCAAAACACTTACAAGCGAGCAGGAGCAGCGTTTTTCGTCGCTCCTGCTTTCGCGCACACAGCGCAAACCCCTGCAGTATCTGTTGGGTACGCAGGTCTTTTACGGGCTGGATTTTGAAGTGGACAGCCGTGTGCTCATCCCCCGTCAGGAGACGGAGACCCTTTGCGAGCACGGCATCGCCTTCCTCAGAAGCCTGAAACGCGCCGCACGCGCGCTGGACCTGTGCACGGGCAGCGGCGCCATTGCTGTGACCCTCAAGCACGAATGCCCCTTTGCCCATGTGACCGCCGCCGACCTGAGCACTGATGCACTGGCGGTAGCCGCCCGCAACGCGCAGCTGAATCGCGCCGATGTACATTTTGTGCAGGGCGACCTGTGGCAGCCGCTGGAGGGCGAGGTATTTGACCTCATTCTCTCCAATCCCCCCTACATTCCCACAGCCGATTGCGATACCCTGCAGCACGAAGTGATGCAGGAGCCCCGCATGGCGCTGGACGGCGGCAAGGACGGCCTTGATTTTTACCGCCGCATTGCCGATGGCGCCGTAAGCCACCTTACCCCCGGCGGCATGGTCGCCGTGGAAGCGGGCATCGGCGAAACGGAGGATATCGCCGCGATGTTTGCCGCCGCGGGACTTACCGATATCCGCATCATCAACGACCTCTATGGCGTGGCGCGCATCGTGAGCGCACATCGAAGGAGCGAACAGCATGTTTGATAAATTCGAATGGATGGTAGGCCGCTACGAAGAACTGAGCGTAGCAGTCAGCCAGCCTGACATCATCGCCGACCAGACGCTGTGGCAGAAGCTGCTCAAAGAGCACGCCTCCCTCGAGCCTGCCGTACAGGCATGGCGCGCCTATCAAAAGACCCTCTCCGACATTGAAGAAGCCAAAGAAATGCTCACCCAGCCCGAAATGGCCGAACTTGCCGAAATGGAGCTGGATGAGTTGACCGAAAGCCGCGAAAAGCAGGAAGCCGAACTCAAGATTCTGCTTCTGCCCAAAGACCCCGACGCCGACCGCAACGTTGTGGTGGAAATTCGTCAGGGTGCTGGCGGCGATGAAGCTGCGCTCTTTGGTGAGCGCCTTCTGCGCATGTACACCCGCTACGCCGAGCGTCACCGTTTCCGCGTAGAGCCCGTCAGCTACAACATGACCGAGCTTGGCGGCGTAAAGGAAGCTGTGTTCCGTTTGATCGGCACGGGCGCTTTCAGCCGCATGAAGTACGAAAGCGGCGTGCACCGCGTGCAGCGCGTGCCCACCACCGAAGCGGGCGGACGCATCCATACCTCCACCTGCACCGTGGCTGTTTTGCCCGAAGTGGAAGATGTGGACGTGACCATCGACCCCAAAGACCTGCGCATCGATACCTACCGTGCAGGCGGCGCGGGCGGTCAGCACGTTAACCGCACCGACTCCGCCGTGCGCATCACGCATCTGCCCACCGGCATTGTTGTCCAGTGCCAGAACGAGCGCAGCCAGATCCAGAACCGCGAGATGTGCATGCGCATCCTCAAAAGCCGTCTCTACGACAAGTTCCGCGAAGAGCAGGACAGCGCATACGCCGCCAACCGCCGCGGTCAAATCGGCACGGGCGACCGCTCCGAGCGCATCCGCACCTACAACTTTCCGCAGGGACGCGTGACCGACCACCGTATCGGCCTCACCCTTTATCAAATCGATGCCATTCTCGACGGCGACCTTGATGAGATCATCGACGCCCTCGCCATGGCTGAGCAGGCGGAGAAACTGAAAGAGCTTTGACCAAAGGGCTCTGCCCTTTGGAAACCCGCCAGGGGAAATGATTTCCCCTGGACTCCTCTGCATAAAAGATGCCTTTCCCATGGTGGGAAAGGCATCTTTTGAATGATTTTACGGCATGCGAAGCGTGCCTTTTGTGCCGGGTCCAGGGGCGGCTCGCCCCCTGGCAGGGTTCGGGGCAGCGCCCCGAAAAGG
>JAZKYW010000245.1:0-2506 GCA_045612325.1 Candidatus Limiplasma sp.
CATCGGTACTTTCGTTCCCTTCCTGAACGATGCTGTTGACCTTTACGGCGTAGAACCCTTGGGCCGCGGCGATAACCTCGGAGACCACGCTGCTTCCATGAAGCACGGTACTCCCGGCATCATGCATGGCTTTAACAGCATCATGCTGAAGGATGAAAACGGCGAGCCCGCTCCTGTTTACTCCATTGCCAGCGGTCTGGATTATCCTTCCGTTGGTCCCGAGCATGCTTATCTGCATGACCTTGGCCGCGTTAAGTACGAAACCGCTACCGATGAAGAAGCCGTCAAAGCGTTCTTCGCACTTTCCAAGTACGAGGGTATCATCCCCGCTCTCGAAAGTGCTCATGCAGTAGCATTCGCAATGCGCAAGGCAAAGGAAATGAAGACCGGTTCCATCCTCGCAACGCTGAGCGGCCGCGGTGACAAGGACGTTGATTACGTTGTTGAACATTACGGCTACGGCGAACAGTTTGACCTGTAAAAACCAAACCCGCAGTAATTTCTACTGCGGGTTTTTTATACGCAAAAAAGCACCGTATTCTTTGCAGAATACGGTGCCTGTGTTTTTGAGTGATCAGCGATTAGCGCTGTACACGGCCG
Source organism: Candidatus Limiplasma sp. (assembly GCA_045612325.1). Lineage (GTDB taxonomy): Bacteria > Bacillota > Clostridia > Christensenellales > Aristaeellaceae > Limiplasma. The sequence goes on from JAZKYW010000245.1 coordinate 601, forward strand.
CTGCCGCTGCCCTTCATCAGGCTCTCAACTTCGGCAACAGATACGCGGTTGAAGTCGCCATTGATGGTGTGCTTCAGGCAGGAAGCAGCAACAGCAAACTCCAGAGCGTCCTTTTCGTTGTCGTAGTTGTTCAGACCGTAGATCAGGCCGCCGCCGAAGCTGTCGCCGCCGCCAACGCGGTCAACGATGTCGGTGATGCGGTACTTGCGGCTGAGAAAGAAATCCTTGCCGTTGTACAGGCAAGCAGCCCAGTCGTTGTGGTTAGCGCTCTTGGACTCACGCAGGGTGATGGTAACGCGCTTCACGTTGGGATAGGTCTCCATAGCCAGCTTGGCAATAGCCTTGTACTGCTCGATGTTCAGCTCGCCGTCTTCAACTTCGCTGGCGCTCTCGGCCTTCAGCAGCAGAGACTTCTGGAAGTCTTCTTCGTTGGCGATGATGGTGTCAACATACTTAACCAGCTCGGTCATGACCTGGTCAGCAGTCTTGCCATACTTCCACAGGTTCTTGCGGTAGTTCAGGTCGCAGCTGACGTGCAGACCCAGTTCCTTGGCAGCCTTAACAGCTTCAAGGCTCAGCTCAGCAGCGTTGGCGCTGATAGCGGGAGTGATGCCGGTGATGTGGAACCAGGTAGCGCCTTCGAAGGCCTTCTTCCAATCGATATCGCCGACCTTGGCTTCGCAGATGGTGGAGCCGGCACGATCGTAGATAACCTTGGAGGGACGCTGCACAGCGCCGGTCTCCAGGTAGTAGATGCCCATACGGCCATCAGCGCGAACGATGTTGGATACGTCTACGCCGAAACCGCGCAGCTCACGGATGCAAGCTTCGCCGATGTCATTCTTGGGCAGAACAGAAACGAAAGCAGTTTCCATGCCGTAGTTGGCCAGAGAAACACTCACGTTGGCTTCGCCGCCGCCGAAGGTGGCTTCGAGGCTGGGAGACTGGAAGAAACGCTCATATCCGGGGCTCTTAAGACGCAGCATGATTTCACCAAAAGTAACTACCTTGGCCATTGGAAAAACATCCTTTCTCTTGTAGGTCATTTTGGGTAGAGGGCAAACGACGGTGAACGTCGCTTACTTCTGCAGCAGATGGATAGCGAAACCGGCGATCTCATCCTTCAGGTAGAGAGCAACCAGCTTGCCGTCCTTCATGATAGCGCTCTCGTCATCGAAAGCGAAGCCGCGACGCTCCATGTGCCAGCGGGCACGCTTGATGGAGTTGCAGGCTACGGCGATGTGGCCGTGAGTGCCGCGGAAGGGGACCTTCATGACTTCGAAACCGGTGCCAACGAAATTGGCCTTGGAGCGCTCGTCGATGGGCCAGCCCAGCAGCTTGGACAGCATTTCGGCGTCCTTCATGGACTGCTCGGGAGAACCGCTGTTGATGCCGATGTGCTTGATCTCCAGACCCAGCATCTTGTTTACAGCGCTGCGGGTCAGCTCTTCGATCTTCTTCCAATCCTTGTTGGCAACAGCGTCAGCGGGAACCATCCAGCTGCCGCCGCAGGCGATGACCTTGTTGAAAGCCAGATACTCGTTGATGTTCTGCTCGGTTACGCCGCCGGTGGGCAGGAAGGTAACAGCGCCGTAGGGAGCAGCCATAGCCTTGATCAGCTTGAGGCCGCCCAGAGGCTCAGCGGGGAAGAACTTAACGGTCTTCAGGCCCAGACCCAGAGCAACTTCGATGTCGCTGGGGTTGGCGGTGCCGGGAACGATCGGTACGCCCTTTTCCTGGCAGTACTTTACGATCTCAATATCCAAACCGGGAGTCACGACAAACTTGCCGCCTGCATCCAATGTGCGGTCCACCTGCTCGGTGGTCAGCACAGTGCCGGCACCCACCAGCATTTCCGGGTGTGCTTTTGCCATCAGCGCCATGGCTTTGTCGGCACCCTCTGCAC
>JAZKYW010000246.1:0-1624 GCA_045612325.1 Candidatus Limiplasma sp.
ACTTGACCATTTCGGGAACCAGCAGCTTACAGTCGGTGGCGCAGTCAGCAGCACCGGAACCGGAAACACCGCCCATCAGAACGGAAACCAGAACGTTAACGTGGCCCAGACCGCCAACCAGGTGGCCGACACAGGCGTTACCGAAAGCCATCAGCTTTTCGGTGATGCCGGAGTAACCCATGATGGAACCGGCGGTGATGAAGAAGGGAATAGCCATCAGAGAAGTGGATTCGCAGTTGGCGATCATCTTCTGAGCAACAACGGCCATCTTGATGAAGGGGTCAAAGTGGAAGTAAGGAATGGTGCAGATCAGCATTGCGAAGCTGCAGGGAATGCCCAGGAAGAACAGGGCCAGGACCGCCAGCAGAGGCCAGATTGTCATGCTTCCACACCACCTTCCAGAGCGGAGCCCTGCAGATCAGAGCCGTCGTCGTAAATGTTTTCGTAGCGCTTGTCAAATTCTTCGGGCTTGAAGATAGACATGATGAAATATTTGATAGAATAGATGGTCATACTCAAAAAGCCCAGGGGCAGTGCTGCGTCCATGTACTTGTAGGACCAGCCGGAGTAGTTCATCACTTTCTTTGCGTTTACAGTCAGGTCATAACCCAGATAGGTCATGAAAGCAAACAGAATAATGAAAATGAAGGTCATCAGCATACGCAGGTAGTGCTTGCCCTTGTTAGGCAGACGGTCAACCAGGATGTCAATGCCGAAGTGGAGGTTGCGCTTGTAGGCAGCGGCACCGCCGATGAAGGTAACGTAAGCCATGCAGATCAGTGCCAGCTCGTCAGCCCAAGCGGTGGGGCTGCGGAAAATGTAACGGAGCAGAACGTTGGTGAAGATCGCAATCAGCATGATGGCAATGGCCGATGCAGAAATGATCTCCTCAATATTGGAAATCAGCCACAGGAGGGCTTTACCAATTTTTTTCATAGTATCACCTCATGGGAACAGATGGGGGATGTGAACGGAAAAGAGTTGTCTTTCCGAGCAAGCGTTAGCGCGTCGAGGAATCTTCGCCGTTGATTTGGAAAATCGGTGCCAGGATCCTTCGACTCGCTGACGCTCGCTCAGGATGACAATTGTTTTAAAATTTCGGGGGAAGGGGCGTGCCCCTTCCCCACAAAAAATTCAGTTAAAACCGGTTAAGCCTTGGTTAAAGATCAGGGATTGGAAGCAGCCTTGATCTCGTCCATAACGCCTTCGCGCAGGCCCAGGGTGATAGCAGCTTCGCCAGCAGCGACCTGCATTGCAGCGACGTCCTCAGCGGAAGGAGTGACGACGGTGACACCAGCAGCCTCCAGGCCGGCAATGTACTCAGCGTTCTTCTCAGCGCACAGAGCGGTGAAAGCGACGCCGCCAGCGGTCAGCTCTTCGGTAACAACAGCCTGATCCTCAGCGGACAGCATCTCCCAGATAGCGGTGGAGGTGCCGAAGCAAGCAGCTGCGTAAGTGTGGTTGGAGGTGAAAGCGTACTTAGCAACTTCCTGGACGGAGTAGTCGGTCAGGGTTGCAGCGGGAGCCTCAGCGCCTTCGATAACGCCGGACTCGATGTTCTGGTAAACTTCAGCGAAGGGGATGCCGGAAACGGGAGCAGCGCCCAGAGCGTTGAACCATGCAG
>JAZKYW010000247.1:0-8823 GCA_045612325.1 Candidatus Limiplasma sp.
GTAGTGACCGGCAGTAACAGAACGTTCTCACTGCCCGTTAATCTGCCCAGAGACGGCGTTTATGTGATCACGCTCACGGCGGAATATCATGAAAACGAAGTTTTGGAAATGATCTATCCTGTTACCTATCAGAGCACGCTGCTTGCAGTCAACTTTACCAGCGAGCCCGGTGCAGTATCTACACAGGACCAGGTCAAGTTTGCCGGCACTGCTGAGCCCGGCGCGTCCTTGCAGGTGCTTGTAAACGGCGATTCTGTCGTATCCACCAAAGTGAACAGCGAAGGCAAGTTCTCTGTAAACGTGGAAGCGGCGGAGGAAGGCCCGTATGATGTAGCGCTGATTTTCAGCAAGAAAGGCCTTGCTGACCGCAGGTTTATGTACAACTTTACACGCAAGTGGACGGATGGCGACATGATGGCTTATCTGCAGAAACAGTCCATCAGTCCTACATACGCTCAGCTGGTCAAGGGGATGGAAACGTATGAAGGCCGTATTATGGCTTTCCGTTCCTACATTCTGGATGTCAGCCCCAGCGGTGATGAATACATCATCCGCATGGCTATGAACCGCAAAAACGGTCAGTATTCCAACATCTTCTTGGTAACTGCGCAAGACGAGCCCAGCTTTGGTGTGGGTGAACGCGTCATGATGTATGGCACCTGCGAAGGCATGTCCCTCAGCACGGGAACTGTAGAGGATACCGTGGAGGAAGACAGCTATCCCTGCTTCGCGCTGCTGCTGTTTGCAACGCTGGAATAACAAAATTCAAAAGTCCCCTGCAGTAGTTTTACGGCTGCTGCGGGGGTTTTTTTATTTTTACTTTTATTGTATCAAAGGGTTCTTTTATTTCAGCAGCTTTTTTGATATAATCAACTCAACAGTTGACTCAATTGAATAAAGGGGTGTTTACTTTGCCTAAGATTACCTTTATGGGCGCCGGTTCCACTGTGTTTGCAAAGAATGTGCTGGGCGACAGCATGCTTACGCCTTCGCTTGCTGAAAGCACGATCGCACTTTATGATATCGATCCTCAGCGCCTTGATGAAAGCTACCTGATGCTTTCTGCCATCAACAACAATCTTGGCAATCGCGCTAAAATCGAAAAGTACTGCGGCGTGGAAAACCGTAAGGAAGCCCTCAGAGGCGCCAATTATGTAGTCAACGCCATTCAGGTCGGCTTGTATGAGCCCTGTACTGTGACCGATTTCGAGGTTCCCAAGAAATACGGCCTGCGTCAGACCATCGCCGATACGCTGGGCATTGGCGGTATTTTCCGTGCGCTGCGTACGATTCCCGTTATGATGGATTTCGCTCATGATATGGAAGAGGTTTGCCCCAATGCGTGGTTCCTGAACTACACTAACCCCATGGCCATGCTGACAGGCGCTATGCAGCGTTACACCGGTATCAAGACCGTCGGTCTGTGCCACAGCGTACAGAGCTGTACGCCCGGTCTGCTGAGTTTCCTTGGCTTTGAATACGATGAACATGTGCAGTGGAAAATCGCGGGTATTAACCATCAGGCATGGCTGCTGGAGGTAACCAGAGATGGCGTAGACCTGTATCCCGAGATCAAGCGCCGCGCGGCTCTGGTCACCGAAAAACATGCTGATATGGTGCGTCATGAGATCATGAAGCGTTTCGGTTACTATGTGACCGAGTCCAGCGAACACAACGCAGAGTACATGCCTTTCTTCATCAAGGATAAGTATCCCGAACTGATCGAACGTTTTAACATTCCGCTGGATGAGTATCCCCGCCGCTGTGTCAATCAGATCGCCCGCTGGGAAAAACTTCGTGATGAACTGACCAAGGATCCCAACCTCAGCCACACCCGTACGCATGAGTATGCCAGCTACATCATGGAGGCGATGGAAACCAACAAGCCTTACAAGATCGGCGGCAACGTGCTCAACAACGGTTTGATCACCAACCTGCCTCGCAATGCATGCGTTGAAGTTCCCTGCCTGGTCGACGCCAGCGGCGTAACGCCCTGCTTCATCGGCGACCTGCCCGAGCAGTGCGCTGCCATGAACAGAACCAACATCAACGTACAGCTTCTGACCATTGAAGCAGCCATGACGCTCAAGAAGGATTACATCTATCAGGCGGCAATGATGGATCCCCATCTCCAGAGCGAGCTGTCCATCGATGATATCGTAGCGCTTTGCGATGATCTAATCGTTGCACACGAAGGCTGGCTGCCCGAATATCATTGATTTTTGTTTCAAAAGCCCCGCACATATTGCGGGGCTTTTTATTTTTTTACAGAAAAAAATGTAACATTATGACGATGCTATTGAAATAATTTAACACTTTTGATATAATTAAATAGGTTTCTTTACACTATGGATTTTTCATCGGAGGCGCATATGATAGATGTCGCCATTGTAGGCAAAGGGCCGGCAGGCTGGTCCTGTGCGATGACTGCCCGCATGAGAGGACTCAGCGCGGTGGTTATTGCCCCCAAAAACGATAACGGACTATTGCGAAGCGCCGAAAGGATCGATAACTATCCCGGAATGCCGCAGGCTTCCGGCACAGAGATTCTGGAGCTGTTTCGCAATCAGGCACTTCAGCTTGGCGCTGAAGAACATGAAGGCCTTGTTCGCCAAATCATGCCGCTTGGCGACCAGTTTATGCTGCTTGTCGAAAACGAAGTTGTTGAGGCAAAAGCGGTGGTGCTTGCAATGGGTGCGGCTCGTGCTAAGACGCTTCCCGGTGAAGAGGAGCATTTGGGCAATGGCGTAAGCTACTGCGCCACCTGTGACGGTATGTTTTACAGGGGCAAGAAAATCGCTGTTCTCAGTGGCACAGAGCAGGGAGTGGAAGAAACGAATTTTCTTGCAGGCCTTGCAGCCGAGGTTGACTATTTCAGCCTGAAGCGTCATCAAACGGATGGCCTGAAAGAAAACGTGACCCTTGTGGAGGGAATGCCGAAATCCATCAGCCGTGATGACAAGGGCGTCACCCTGACCACAGACAAGCAAACGCATTGCTATGACGGCATCTTTGTTTTCCGAAGCGCGATGCCGCTGAATATGCTTCTGACGGATTTGGAGACAGAAGGAAGCTTCATTCCCGTCGACAGGCAAATGAAAACCAACATCCCCGGTGTTTTTGCCGCCGGAGATTGCACGGGAAAGCCGCTGCAGATTCCCAAAGCGGTGGGCGAGGGCAATGTAGCCGCCATCAGCGCTGCTGAATGGATCGCAAAACTTGGATGAAAACATTTGCCAATTACGTTTGATAGATGAACCGTAACGTCGGTTTCAAAATACGAGGAGGATTTCAATATGCAGAATCGCTTTGTTAAGAAAATCATTTCCTTTTTGACGATCCTTTGCCTTGCCATGAGCATGGGCGTTTGCGCAGGTTCTATGGCGCAGGCTTCTGATGGCGATTTTGATTCTCTGCTGCCTTTGATGGATCTGGTTTGCACCGCTTCCTGGCATTCTCCCAATGCCCCCGAAAGCGTTCCCGGTGCTGAAGGTGAACTGAGCCTGTCTTTCATCGACGCCTTCTTCGCGCTTGGTCAGCAGGCTGATGCTGAACTTGGCATCACCGAGCAGATGCTCACCGATACCGCTGCTCAGAACGATCTGCTTGTGCGTGTTTTTGCTGCCAAGCTGCCCGAACTGCAGGCTGTCAACTCTGCTGTTGAAGCTGACGCTTATATCGGTTTCCAGCCCGTGCTTGTGAATAACGGCACCGATGACAAGAGCGTACAGATCATCGGCGAGATCTATCTGGCTGATAAGGCTCTTCGTTCCATGACCGAAGCTGACTACACCTCCATCAACTGGATCGAGCGCGCTGTGTTCACTTTCGAAAGCGATGAATCCGCCATGAACGGTTTCCGCCTGACCGGTTACTCTGTCGGCACCGACCTTTCCATTGAAGATGCCATGCAGGGCTACTTTGATGAGATCGCCGTTGAGTACGAAAGCAACCTTGGTTTCACCCTGCTGTATCCTGCCATTTTTGAGGATGAACTGCTGGCTGAGGATGACCGCGGCGTTTCCGCCGTTATGCAGGACGGCAGCGCAGCTTTCTACGCCATCCGCGGTGAGAATACCGAAAACGTAACGCTGGCTGACCAGGTGAACGCCGTTGCCGCCAACATCGAAGGCAGCGTAGCCAATGTGTACGAAGATATGCAGTACGGCACCGTGGCCTACACCACCGCTGACGGCTATGCCGTGTTCGAAGTGTATATCGTAACTGAAAACTATATTTATGAAGCACAGCTGAAGTATCTTACTTCTCTGGTAAGCGAGTTTGGCATGTACAATGTTTATCTTGAGAACAGCTTCGTTGTAAATGAACTTTCTCAGGGCTGATAAAACAATTCACACGCCGTGTATCGATTTGATACACGGCGTTTTTTATGTGAGTGTTTTTTTATTTTCTGCCGGAGCGTGAAGTGCGCGGTCTGGGCTTGCCGGAAGGCGCCTGCGTACGACCATTCTGATAGCGGTCCTGACGGGCAGTACGGGCGATGACGCGGGGCGCGACCAGCGCAGAGGGCCCAAATCCAATCAGGTCATCGCGACCGCACAGGCGAAGTGCTTCGCATACAAGCTCATGATTGGCAGGATTCTTAAACTGCAGAAGCGCGCGCTGCATCGCCTTCTCATGAGGCGTTTTCGGTACATAAACAGGCGTCATATCTCTGGGGTCAAGGCCTGTATGATACATGCAGGTGCTCAGCGTACCGGGTGTGGGGTAGAAGTCCTGCACCTGCTCAGGCTGATGACCGATATCCCTCAGATATTCAGCCAATTCAACAGCATCTCTGAGCGTGCTGCCGGGGTGACTGCTCATCAGATAGGGAACGAGGAACTGCTTCAACCCCAGTTTTTCATTGATGGCTTTGTACTTGGCAACAAAAGCGTCATATACTTCGCGGCGCGGCTTGCCCATTTTGCTCAGTACATTCTGGCTGATATGCTCCGGCGCTACCTTCAGCTGTCCGCTGATATGGTGTTTGCAAAGCTCCTTGAGGAAGGTATCATTGGGGTCAGCCATCAGATAATCAAAGCGGATACCCGAGCGAATGAACACCTTTTTAACACGGGGCAATGCGCGCATTTTGCGCAGCAGGTCTACAAGCTCCGTATGATTTACTTTCATGTTTTTACAGGGCTTGGGATAAAGACACTGCTTGTTTTTGCAGGTGCCGCACTTCAGCTGTTTATCACAGGCGGGTGCGCGGAAATTGGCGGTGGGACCGCCTACGTCGTGGATGTATCCCTTGAAATCGGGGAATGTGGTAAGCAGCTGCGCTTCCTTCAGGAGCGATTCAGGACTGCGGGAAGTAACGATGCGTCCCTGATGGAATGTGAGCGCGCAGAAATTGCAGGAGCCAAAACAGCCGCGGGTGGCGCTCAGAGAGAAGCGAACTTCCTGCAGCGCAGGTACGCCGCCGAGCTTATCGTAGCTGGGATGCGCACGGCGCGTAAAGGGCAAATCGTACACGCTGTCCAATTCTTCACGGCTCAAAGGCATAGCGGGAGGATTTTGAATCAGATAACGCTGAGTATCCTGCTGCTGGCAAAGCGTGAGACCGCGAACAGGGTCCTGCTCCTGATATTCGCTCAGGAAGGCTTTACAATATGCCTCCTTGCTGGAGGCGACCTCTTGATGAGAGGGGAGCATCGTAACGTTTTTCGGGGCTTCTTTTGCCATATAGCATACGCCGCGCAGAGAAGCGCGTTCATGAGCGGGCATGCCGCGGGCGACCCAATCACAACAATCCAGAATGGTTTTTTCACCCATGCCGTACATCAGCAGCGTTGCGGCGCTGTCGACCAATACGCTGCGGCGCACTTTGTCATCCCAGTAATCGTAGTGGGAAAAACGACGCAGAGAAGCTTCCACGCCGCCAATCAAAATGGGGGATTTGGGATAAGCTTCATGAATACGGTTGCAGTAAACAGTAACAGCTCTGTCAGGACGCATGCCCGCTTTGCCGCCCGGGGCGTATGCATCGGTATTGCGGCGCTTTTTGGCAACGGTGTAATGATTGACCATGCTGTCGATAACGCCTGAAGTCACCAGAAAACCAAGACGCGGTTGTCCAAAAAGTTTGAACGCTTCCGCACTGTGATATTCGGGCAAGCACAGCATAGCTACTTTATATCCTGCGTTTTCAAGCACGCGGCTGATAATGGCGTGACCAAAAGAAGGATGGTCAACATAAGCCTCGCCGACTACATAAACAAAGTCCGGCTGGCTCCATCCGCGCTGCTTGACTTCGGCAGGGGTAATGGGCAAAAAGGAAAAAGCCATAAAAATACCTCCGTATCAAATGATACGGAGAAATTATATCATATTTCAAACGCTGTGCACAGATGCAAAACTTACTTGGCATGTAAAAGCCAATTGCGAAATATCCTTGCAGAAACGAAAGTGATGATTGGATTCTGGTCGGTACTTGCAGAAAGTTCTGAGCATAAGTTTGGAAACAGTACACACCACCAGTTTTCGCCATTGGCTGCGCCGATGGTAATTCTAAGCGCGCTGTACTCGCCTGCGGGTAAAGTAATGTTTCCGTAGGCTTTTTCAGGCAGATGCAGATCTCCAAACTCCGCTTTGATTGCGCCGTCATATCCGTAAGCAATGGCTTCCTCGGCGGCGAAGGATTCTATTTCCGCCAGATGTTCATTTAGAAACGCAAGAACATCAGCATTGGTATTCGAATAATCCTGGAATCGGTTCCGGGATATGTAATCAATGATCGCATCTCTAACAATCATTTTAGTGGCCTGGTCTGCTTCGGAATTGCTGTTTGCGACCACATGCAGTCTGATCACCTCCCGGTTTTGGCAGGCTCTCCACAGAGCTAATTCTTCCTGCGTCCATTCGTTTGCAAACGCATACGTAAGCGGTAAGAACAAAACAATGGCAAATATGATCAAAGAAAAGAAAATGAGTATCCAAATGATGGCTGCATGAAATGTATGCTTGAACATGTTTTCCCCTCCCGGAGACAGCATGCCCGCACCGAATAAAAGGTATACATACAGCAAAAATGACATTTCAGCAATCCAAGGTTGAATTTTAGTGAAAATGGTGTATGCTAATGACATGACGGAACTGCCGTCGTGTTTGAAAGGAGGATCATAAATGTACTATTTTGATTGGACCATGCTGCTTGTTTTGCCGGGTCTTTTGCTGGGTATGTGGGCGCAGTACAAAGTCAAGTCATCTTTTCAGAAATACAGCAAGGTGTATTCTGCAAGCGGCTATTCGGCAGAGGGCATTGCAAGAATGCTTTTGAATAATGGCAATTGCGGAAACGTTGGCTTGCAGCAGACAAGAGGTAATCTGACCGACCATTACGACCCCAAGGCCAACGTTCTTCGCCTGAGCGAAAGCGTTTACGGCTCGCGCAGCGTAGCGGCAATCGGTGTTGCGGCGCATGAATGCGGTCATGCGATGCAGCAAAGCGAGGGCTATGCTCCGCTGAAACTGCGTTCGCTGCTGGTGCCTGTTGTTAACTTGGGAAGCAACCTTTACTTCCCGATTTTCTTGCTGGGCATTCTGTTCAGCTGGGAACCGCTTACCTATGTAGGCATTGCCTGTTTTGGTCTTACGCTTTTGTTTGCGCTTGTAACGCTGCCTGTTGAATTCAATGCCAGCGCACGTGCACTGCGAGTGCTCAGAAGCGGCGGTTATCTTAACGAGAATGAGCTGCAGGGAGCAAAGGCAGTTTTGGACGCCGCAGCGCTTACTTATGTTGCTTCTGCCATCAGCAGCCTGCTGCAGCTTCTGCGTTTGCTGATCATTGCACGCAGAAATGACAGAGATTGATTTTAATCACAAAGGAGGCCACCAACGTGGAAGAGATGATCAGGATCTCCGTACGCGAATTGGTGGCCTTTTCTTATTTCGCTGCGGATATTATGCCGGCTGCAGGTGTAGAAGTGATGCAGCTTGGCGCCAAAGCTCACCGCATGCGGCAAGCGACGTTCGTAGGCGTGACCGAGCGTTCAGTCAAACAGGCATATGTATTTGATGGATTGTCGATCCAGGTTTACGGACGTATTGACGCTTATTCAGACGGTGAGATTCCGTTTATAGAGGAGATCAAACTTGGTTCCGAAATGTTGTCGGAAGCAAAGCCTGAGCACCGCGCGCAGGCTGTTTGCTATGCGGCAATGATCGCGCAGGAAAAGAATGTTCCTTGCGTGCGCATCAGTATCTGCTATGTTGATGATACTGGAAATCCGCTTTGCAAATTTGATGAAGAAATCGAAGCCGAGCAACTTCGGCTTGAAATGGAAGTGTTGCTTGAGCCGTATGTGCGCTTTGCCCAAAGAGAGGCAGAACACCGCAAAAAGAGAAATGCAAGCCTGAAACAGCTTGCGTTTCCTTTTGAAACCTACCGCAAGGGTCAACGGGAACTGGCAGCTCAGGTTTATACGGCTATTGCCAGAAAAAAACGTTTGTTTGCCAGTTTGCCAACAGGAACAGGAAAGAGCGCAGCAGTGCTGTATCCTGCATTGAAAGCGTTAGGAGAGGGGCTTACGGAGCGTGCCGTTTATCTTACAGCCAGAAATACCGCGCGTCAAAGCCCTATCAACGCCTTGAAACGGATGGCAGCGGCAGGAATGCAGGCAAGAGCCTGCGTGCTGACCGCGCGTGATAAACTGTGTCCTGCGCCTGCAAGGTGTCATTCTGATGAATGTGCCCGCGCGAAGGGGCACTTTCTGCGTCAGGGCGATGCAATCGATGATTTGCTTGCGAGCGGCGAAGTAGTATGGGATGACGATGTTATCGTAAAAATGGCTGCCAAGCACGAAATATGTCCGTTTG
>JAZKYW010000248.1:0-2437 GCA_045612325.1 Candidatus Limiplasma sp.
GCGCGCTGTTGCCAAGGGCATCGGCGTGCTGACCATGGCTGTCGGCTTTGCCGTGATGGCCAACGCTCTGCCCGCTGTGCTGAATCTTGCGGCTGAACTGCTGGAAAACACCAGCATCAAGATGCCCAAAGTGCCCGATGCGCTCATGGCAAAGATCAAGCGTACTCCCGCTGAGGCGCCTGCGGCTGAAATGCCCGAAGAGCCCGCTGCCGCTGAGGAAAGCGAAACCGTTGAAGAGTGAACATTCATAAAGGAGGCACATCAAAATGTCCAATCCCGTTCTGACTTCCTGTCCCGCGATCAAGCGTTATGAAAATAACCCCGTTCTCAAGGCTGAACAGGTTCCCTATGATGCCACGCTGGTATTCAACGCCGGCGTCATCAAGTTTGGCGGCAAGTACGTCATGGTATTCCGCAACGACTATATCTGGCTCTACCGCGGCACCTTCCAGGGCACCAACATTGGCATCTGCACCAGCGATGACGGCCTGAACTGGGTGGTTGAGCCCGAACCCTGCTTCGACGTGAAGGACAAGGCCCTCATGGCCAAGTTCAATCTGCCCGAAGACGAGATCAAGCGCTGCTACGACCCCCGTCTGACCGTGATCGACGGCGAAGTATTCATGACCTTCGCTGTGGATACCAAGCACGGCCTGCGCGGCGGCATCGCCAAGACCAAGGACTTCAAGGATTGGGAGATCCTGTCCCTGACTGTGCCCGACAACCGCAACATGGTGCTCTTCCCCGAAAAGATCAACGGCAAGTACGTTCGTCTGGAGCGCCCCATGCCCGTGTACAGCCGCGGCCGCGACCGCTTCGACATGTGGATGAGCGAATCCCCCGATATGATCCATTGGGGCAACTCCAAGCTGGTTGCCGCTGTTGAGGACTTCAACTACACCGATGACAAGGTAGGCCCCGGTGCTCCCCCCGTCAAGACCGATAAGGGCTGGCTGGTGTTCACCCACGGCGTAGACAAGGACCTGGAGCGCGGCAAGAACGGCTGGGAAGACAAGTGGCAGAAGCGCTATTGCGCCGGCATGGTGCTGCTTGACCTGGAAGACCCCTCCAAGGTGATCGGCGTATACCGTGATCCTCTGCTGGCCCCCGAAGCCGATTACGAAGTGAAGGAAGGCTTCCGTACCAACGTGATCTTCCCCACGGGCGCCATCCTCGAGGATGACGGCACCGTGAAGGTCTACTACGGCGCTTCCGATACCGTGATTGCTCTGGCTACCGGCAATGCAAACGAGCTGGTCGAGCTGTGCCTGGCAGGCGGCCCCCGCGAGTAATTTCAATACTTTTTGGCAGCGTCCCGTTAGCAAACGGGGCGCTGTTTTTTGTGTGCAAGGGCAAAAAATGTTGCGCACTTTCCCCGAAAAAAGGTATAATATATCTGTTATGTGTGCTTCGTTTTTTGAATAAAGGGAATATGCCAAAACACGGGAAGAGGTGTCGGAAATGAAAAAAATCCTCCGAAGAATGCTTTGCACATTTGTATCCTGCGCCGTCATTGGCTCTGCCTGCGCTGAAGGCGTTTTGTTTGCCGCGCGCGCGTTTGAACCTGCGCAGTTTGCGCATTTGCCCTCCTATACGCAGAATGAACAGACGGGCAAGTGGAGCGTTCAGCCCTATCAGGCGGATGCCCTTGTGGACCGTTTCTGGAATTTTGGTATGAAAAACGCTGCCCGCACGGTGGTGTTCCATGCATCGGCGGAGGGCGATGCACGTACGGGTGTGTGGACGCCTGTGCTGCGCTTTTATCATATTGACGGCGAGACCATCAACGCCCGTGCCGTATCCGTTATGGTGGATGATGTGCGCTACGACCTTGCCGCATCTTCTCAGGAGATTCACAGCGGACGCTATACCGCAGAGTGCATCACCGTGCCCTTGAATGCCGAATCGATGCAACTGATCGATCTGATGCTTTCTGCGCAGAGCGTTTCCGTGCGCTTGATCGGTGAAGAGGTTCATACCGTACAGCTGGACCCTGCGCTCACGGGCAGCCGTGCGGCGCTGGAGATGGAATCCCTTGCACAGCTTCAAAGCGGCGCTGACCTGCTCAAGGCACTTGGCGCGGACAGCTATGCCCTGTGGGACCTCAGCGCGGAAGCGTGGGAGCGCGAATACGGCTACCGCCCTGCGGTAACGCAGGCAAAGGTGGAAATGCTTGAAGGCCAAAAGGATGCCATGGGTATGCTTCTGCCCGATGCGAGCGGGACGGCTGTAACGCAGGCCCAGCAAACGCTGGCAGAGCACGGCTTCCTGAGCGGAACGCCCGCCAAAACCTTTGATGAAAATGCCGTCAATGCCGTCCTGCGTGCGCAGAATTATCTGGGCCGCGTGGCTACGGGCTGCTATGACGCCGCCCTTGCAGCTGCTGTGGAAGAAGGGCGCAAATTAAGTAGGATCGTAGCCATGTCGTTCTGTGAGC
>JAZKYW010000249.1:0-5887 GCA_045612325.1 Candidatus Limiplasma sp.
AACTTGAGAGTTTGGGGGTTGCTGCTCAGACCGCCGTGATACGGAGGGTATCACGGCTCGCTTGCAGGCAGTGCCTACCTCAACGCTCTCATCTACCCCGATGCCAAGCGAGCCGAAGGTCGTTGTTTGACCTTCGGCGGTCTTAGAACCTGCCCCAAACAAAAAAGCCCAGCCCCGCGCTAAAGGCGCGGAACCGGGGTCCAGGGGCACTGCCCCTGGTGGTTAGAAGGTGCGGATGCGGATGACGCCGGGGAGTGCCATGAGTTCGTTGGAGAGGAACTGGTCGGGCAGACGCTCGATTTCCAGCACGGTAACGGCGATCTCCTTGCGGGACTTGTTGATCATGTTGTTGATGTTGATCTTGCGGGCGCCGATGGCAGCAGCGATGGCGGATACCATGCCGGGCTCGTTCTTATGGATGATCTGCACGCGCACGCCCTCGGGACGGCCGAGGATGATCTCAGGCAGGTTGACGGAGTTGCGGATCTGACCAAACTCGAGGTAATCGCGCAGCTCGGTAGCAGCCATATCGGCGCAGTTTTCTTCGCTCTCGGGGGTGGAAGCGCCCAGATGCGGGATGGCAACGGTGTTCTTCATTGCCAGCACCTTTTCGGTGGGGAAGTCAGTGACGTAGCTGGCAACCTTGCCGCTTTCCAGCGCAGCGGTCAGGGCGTCCTGATCGATCAGTTCGGCACGGCTGAAGTTGAGGATGTGCACGCCATCCTTCATCTGCATCAGCACATTGGCGTCGATCATGCCGCGGGTGCTGTCGTTGAGGGGCAGATGCAGGGTGATGTAATCCGCCGTCTGGTAGATCTCGTTGAGGGAGTTGGTATGGGTAACGCGGCGGGTAAGCGCCCAGGCGTTATCAACGCTCATGTAGGGGTCATAGCCCAGTACGTTCATGCCCAGGCCCTGTACGGCAGCATTGGCCACGATTACGCCGATGGCGCCCAGACCGACTACGCCGAGGGTCTTGCCGCGCACTTCGGGGCCGGCGAACTGGCCCTTGCCCTTTTCGACCTGCTTGGCAACATCGGGACCGGTGAGGGTGCGCGCCCAATCCACGCCGCCAACGATGTTACGACCGCCCAGCATCAGGCCGCAGATGACCAGCTCGGCAACGGCGTTGGCATTGGCGCCGGGGGTGTTGAACACGGCGATGCCGCGCTTGGTGCATTCATCGATGGGGATGTTGTTGGTGCCTGCGCCTGCGCGGGCGATGGCCAGCAGGCTCTCGGGCAGTTCCATGGCATGCATATCGGCAGAGCGCACGAGGATGCCATCCGGCACGGGCTCTTCAGCAGCGATGAGGTAGTTATCCGCCGTCAGACGGTTGTGGATGATATTGGAGATTTTATTCAAAGTCTGAATCTTATACATATTACTTGTTCTCCTTTTCAAAGGCCTTCATCACTTCGATGAGCTTCTTGACGCCTTCCACAGGCATGGCGTTGTAAATGCTGGCACGCATGCCGCCCACGTTGCGGTGGCCCTTCAGGTTGGCCAGACCGTTGGCGGCGGCGAACTTGACGAAAGCGGCGTCCTTATCGGCATCGCCGGTCACGAAGGTAACGTTCATCAGGGAGCGGCAGTCCTTGCGGGCAGGAGCCTTGAACAGGTCGCTGTTGTCGATGTAATCGTACAGCAGGTTGGCCTTGTAAACGTTCTGCTGATAGATGGCAGACACGCCGCCCAGGTCGCGCAGCCACTCGAAGCCCAGCTTTGCCATGTAGATGCCGTAGGTGTTGGGGGTGTTGAGCATGCTGTCGTTCTTGCTCTGCAGCGCCCAGTTCATGAGCTTCGGGCACAGGGCGTTCTGCTTGCCCATCAGGTCCTTGCGGATGATCATGATGCACAGACCGGCGGGGCCGATGTTCTTCTGCGCGCCTGCGAAGATGACGCCGAACTTGGTCACGTCCAGCTCTTCGGAAAGGATGTTGGAGCTGGCGTCAGCTACCAGCGGGATAGCGCCGGTATCGGGGATGGCGGTGTAGCGGGTGCCGTAGATGGTATTGTTGGTGGTGATGTAGGCATAATCCGCGTCGGCATTCCACTTGATCTGGTCGATGGCGGGAACGTAGGTGTAGTTATCCTCGCGGCTGGAAGCAACGATGTTCACTTCGCCGTAGCGCTTGGCTTCTTCTGCAGCCAGATGAGCGAAGTTGCCGCTGTCCACATAATCAGCCTTGCCGTTGACCATCAGGTTGAGCGGTACGCCGCTGAACTGCAGCGTTGCGCCGCCCTGCAGGAACAGGATCTCGTAATCATCGGGCACATTCATCAGCTGCTTGAGCAGGGCCTTGGTCTCGTTGAAGATATCGATGTACATTGCGGAGCGGTGGCTCATTTCCATCACGCTCATGCCCTTATCGGCATAGCAAACCAGCTCGTCACGAGCCTTTTCCAGTACGCTCTGAGCGATCATTGCGGGGCCGGCAGAGAAATTATAAACGCGTTCCATTGTTATGCCTCCTAAAATTTTTATGATGAGGGGGATGGCGTACAGGGCGCTGCCCTGTACCCGGGAGGGGCTCTGCCCCTCCACCCCGCCCAAGGGCTTTGCCCTTGGGAATCCCGTAATTGAGGCCGTTTCACGGCCTCAAGGGTCGTTTTTCTTAGTGGGACGTTTTCTGCCCTGTAGGCTTTATTCTGTCCGGTGCTGATATCATACAGCGAAACGCCCCAAAATGCAAGCGCATTCGGGGCGTTGGGATGTTTTTATATTGTATTGGGGGAATGATGGACTTTATGCCTGTGCTCGCTTATTACTTAGTCAGTTCTTGATAGCGGCGCATAAGTTCGGCAACGCAGCTTGCTTCGGTGGTTTCGCGGACGGGCATGCCGTAGGCTTCCATGACTGCCTTATCATTCTGCTGGTGGGCTTTGCGCAGTTCGGGCGGCATGGTCACTTCGTCGTACAGATCGGCAAGTGAACAATCCGGGTACAGGGCGCGGGCATCAAGGATGGCCTGTGCGGTCTGTTCAATCTTTGCTTTCTGCGCGTCGGTAGGCGTGGGCCACGGGAAGTTATTATAAACAATATCCTTGGAATAGCGGTAATCGCTCTTCAATCTGCCGCAAACCGTGCGCATCCATGCCATGTGAACGTTGGATGTCAGAATGCCAAAATGATATAACGATGCATCAGGGATAATCTTTACGAGATTGCTACACAACACATCCGGGGTCATGAAGCCCATAGGTACATAGCGGCGACGTTCAGAAGAAACTTCCGGCACGAGGATGTAAGTTCCTTCGGGCATATTCTCAACATGGAATCGGGTAGGCTTATCTGCCAACTTGACGGTTCCTGCGCTGCTGCTGGAAAGACGGAAATCACGCACAGATTCCACGCGCTTCATGCACTCAGGCATTTTGCGCAGAATGTTGGGCGGGCACTTGCCAAGCCACAGACAATAGCGCGGTTTGCGATTGATGAATTCCTGTGATCCATACCAAGGCTTGAACCATTCGCGGGATGCAGGTTCCTTGGTGATGAATTCTTGCATTTCTTCTTCTGTAAAAAGGTAGTGACCGCCATCAATGGGTTTGTTGCCAATACCAATTTCCGGCACATCACACAGAGGCTTGCTGCGGCTGTCCACGAATACATCATCTGCATCAATCAGATAGCCGTTGATGTTGCTAACAACCTGCGGTCTGCCATCTGTATAAATCACACGAGGCGCATTATTCGGCGCAAGGCTGAAACCAACAATCACGCAATGCACATGTGCTTTGCTGCTGGCCTCGCTGTCCCAGCGGAATGTACGATGGGCAAAGTCGATATGTACGCCAGATTCAAACAGAGGTTTCCACAACAGCGAAACACTTTCACCCTGCGTAACGGAATTGGTCGATACAAGAGCTGCCCTGATTGCGGTGTCTTTCATCAGATCGGCGGCTTTCTTATACCAGCAGCACACATAGTCCAGATTGCCGACATTTTTCCAGCCGGGGAATACATTGTTTACATCGGTTTTCTGTGCTTCGCCCATCAAGCGCGCACCAACAAACGGTGGATTGCCCATGATGTACGACAATTCTGCCTTGGAAACAACGCTTTCCCAATCCAAGCGCAGCGCGTTGCCCTCGACGATGTTGACGTAGGATTTCAGCGGCAGAAAGTCCAGATTCATGTGGACAATATCTTCCGTCGCTTTCATCATCTGCGATTCTGCAATCCAAAGAGCCGTCTTTGCAACGGTTGCAGCAAAATCATTGATCTCAATGCCGTAGAATTGCCCGATGGATACTTGAATAGGGCTCAGTTCATCAAAGCCAAAGGTAATTTGTCCACCTTGCTGCAAAGCAAGAGCTTCGTTTTCCAGTTTACGAAGCGATAGATACGTCTCGGTCAAAAAGTTTCCGCTGCCGCAAGCAGGATCCAAAAACACCAGAGATGCGAGCTTCTTTCGGAAGGCCAAAAGGCTCCGTTTGTTTTGTGCAGAACCAACATACCCCCCCCGCAAAGTTAAAAACTCTTTGTGCAGATCATCCAAAAACAGGGGATCAATTACTTTATGGATATTTTCAATAGACGTATAGTGCATGCCACCCTTGCGGCGGGTTTCGGGGTTCAGGGTGCTCTCAAACACAGCACCGAAAATGGTAGGGCTGATATCACTCCAGTTGAAATTCTCGCTAGCACGATTCAGCAACAGATGATAGATTTCCTCGTTGAAAGCGGGAATCTCAATATCTTCATCTGAAAACAGACCACCGTTTACATAGGGAAATGCTGCCAAAAGAGGGTCGTCATCCACAAGATAAGGATCTCTTTCCTCCACCTTCTGATCCAGCACACGGAACAAATCACGCAATGCACGGCGCCCATTCTGCATACCGCGACTGCGCAGATAATCGTGGAACATGTGTGGCTTGCCAAAGATGCCCGCATCCTCAGCGTATAAACAAAATACCAAACGCACGCAGAGCATATTCAGGCTTTTCAGCGTGCGGTCATTGGTTGGGTCTTTATACTGCTTCAAAAAAGCATCATACAGCTTGCCAACCAGCTCGCCGGCCTGCATGGAAATTTCCATTTCACGCTTGATGTTTTCATCGCCGGTATCAACAAGGAAATTCAGACGTGAATATTCCTTTTCCAAATCGGAAAGCAGCACAACTTCCGGCGCATCGTTGGGACGGTTCATATCGTGAATGTGAAATTCCTTAAAATTGCAGACAATGATCCACCGCGGATTTTGATCGTGGGGCAGATAGCCCGCATAACGGCGTGCCTGCTGGAAAGGCGTAAGCATCTGACCATCGGACTGCTTGTAGCCTTTGCGCAGATCGATATCCTGTCCCTTTTGTTCGATCAGAACGCGGGTAGACTTGATCAGGCCGTCAATAAAACTGGTGTGGCTCAGCTTTACGCGCACCTCAAATTCAATATATTTATCAGGCTCACTTACGCCAAAAACCTTTTGCAAAAGCGCCATCCAAAAAGATTGTGTTTCCTGCTTTTCATCGCCACGGCCTTTCCAATCAGCTGCAAATGCTTTGGCAGCCGCTCGTTTTTCCATATCGGTCATGGTTGAACACCTCTTTGCTGTGTTTTTCATTCGTTTCGTTTGGTATAGCTATTATACAGCAACACTGCATCCCGTTCAATAATAATCAATATAGCTGCAAAAGCACAAAAAATCTCCCTTTATCCAAAGGAGCAGTCCGCAAAGCTGACTGAGAGATTGTCTCTGCGACGATTGCGCACGCGAAGACGCGTTCACAGAAGTATAAAAAAAGCCTCGCTAGTGAACTAGCGAGGAATTGGAATGCGGCAGCGACCTACTCTCCCGGGCCGTCTCCAGCCAAGTACCATCGGCGTGCTGAGGCTTAACTTCTGTGTTCGGAATGGGAACAGGTGGAACCCTCAGGC
>JAZKYW010000250.1:0-2001 GCA_045612325.1 Candidatus Limiplasma sp.
TCAGCTCGTTGTCATCGTAGGCGTACTGCACCTTGTTGCCGCGCTGCACCTTGTACAGCGGGGGCATGCCGATGTAGACGGGGCCTGCGGTGATGAGCTCCTTCATGTAGCGGTAGAAGAAGGTGAGCAGGATGGCACGGATATGCGCGCCGTCCTGGTCGGCATCGGAAAGGATGATGACCTTGTGGTACTTGAGGCCGCTCAGGTCAAAGCTTTCGTCGATGTTGGTACCCAGCGCCGTAATGATGGAGCGGAATTCCTCATTGTTGAGCACCTGGTCAAGGCGCCTCTTTTCGGCGTTGAGGGGCTTGCCGCGCAGGGGCAGGATGGCCTGGAAGCGGCGGTCACGACCCTGCTTGGCGCTGCCGCCGGCGCTGTCGCCCTCGACGAGGAACAGTTCGTTCTGCTCCGCCTTGCGGCCGGTGCAGCTGGCCAGCTTGCCTACCAGCGGTGCGGCTTCCAGAGCGTTCTTGGTACGGGCCACATCGCGTGCCTTGCGGGCAGCTTCACGCACCTTGGCGGCGCGTACGGCCTTTTCAATCAGCTGGGTCGCCAGCTCCTGATGCTTCAAATCCTCAAAATAGGTGGTCAGGTACTGGGTAAGGATGGCTTCCACCGCAGGGCGAACTTCGGTGCTGCCCAGCTTGCCCTTGGTCTGGCCTTCAAACTGGGGATTCTTGACCATCGCCAGCATAACAGCGGTCATGCCTTCGCGGAAGTCATCGCCGCTCAGGTTGGCGTCCTTATCCTTGAGCGCGCCGAAACGGCGGGCAAAATCGTTCATCACCTTGGTATAGGCGGCCTTGAAGCCCGTCTCGTGCGTACCGCCTTCACCCGTGGGGATGTTGTTGACGTAGCTGAATACGTTTTCGGTATAGCTGTCGGTGTACTGGATGGCTACACGGAAGATGATGTCATCCTTCATGCCTTCCAGATAGATGGGCTCCTCGTGCAGACAGGTCTTGTCGGCGTTGAGGTACTTGACATAGTCAATGATGCCGCCCTCGTAGAAGTACACCTGACGGCCCTGAGGCTGCGGGTCTACCTCTTCACCTTCGTCATTCATGACCTTCTTGGGCTTGCGCTCATCGAGGAAGGTGATGGTAACGCCCTTGTTAAGATAGGCAAGCTCGCGCAGACGGCGGGAAACAGTCTCGGCATTGAAAACGACCGTTTCAAAAATCTCGTCATCGGGCATAAAGCGCACCAGCGTGCCGCGCTGACGGGTGTTGCCCACCTGCGCCAGCGGCGCAACGGGACGACCCGCAACGACTTTCTTTTCTTCAGCGCTCCAGCCGCTTTCAAAGCGCATCTGGTAATGCTTGAAATTCATATAAACGTCGATGTTCACCCACTTGGAAAGGGCGTTGACGACGCTGGCGCCTACGCCGTGCAGACCGCCGGAGTAAGCGTAGTTATCATTGTTGAACTTGCCGCCCGCGTGCAGCTTGGTGTAAATGACCTCTACACCGCTCACACCCATGGTGGGATGGATATCGACAGGCAGACCGCGGCCGTTGTCGCGCACGCTGGCGGAGCCGTCCGCGTGGATGGTCACGTCCACCTGCGTGGCATGACCGCCCATGGCTTCGTCGATGGCGTTGTCAACGATTTCCCACAGCATATGATGCAGACCGCGCGAGCCGGTCGAGCCGATGTACATGCCGGGACGCATGCGTACAGCGTCCAAACCTTCCAGCACCTGAATGCTCTGCGCAGAGTATTGCTTTGCCATTTGGTTCACTCCTTGATCAATGGAAAGTGTTGATGATGCTTAAAATCAAAGATGCATACAAATCAACAGTCTATTATAGCATGAAATTTATGCCATGCGCAAGTAAGGGAGCGCCCACGAAAGCCGGAGGTCCCTCCGACCTACGACAGCCTTAGCTTCCGCCCCAAACAAAAACGACCCCGCAGCCCGAACGGGCTGCGGAGCCGGGTGCAGGGCGAAGCCCTGCTTAGAAGTTTTCGATGAGGTTGATGTTCTTGTAGCGCTTC
>JAZKYW010000251.1:0-9340 GCA_045612325.1 Candidatus Limiplasma sp.
GCCGTCATACTTGATGACCATGTGGCCCAGCTCGCCGCCGTAGCCCTTGGTGCCCAGATAGGGCTTGCCATCGATGGCGATGCCGCCGCCAACGCCCGTGCCGAGCGTTACCATGATGAGGTTGGGATACTCTTTGCCGATGCCGGCGTAAATCTCGCCGTAGAGCGCGGCGGTCGCATCGTTTGCGATGGCTGCAGGCAGGCCTGTGCCTTGTTCGACCATGGCAACAAGGGGCGTATCGTAGTAGGGCAGATTGTTGGCGCGCATGCAGATGCCCTGTTCGCTGTCGATATCGCCCGGGGTGCCGATGCCGATGCGGTCAAAAGCGTATTCCTTGCGGATCTCATTGGCCTTCGCAACGATATCCGCAATGATCTGCTCAATGGGGCGGTGGCTGCCCGTGGGGATGGAATAGCGCTTGACAAGGGTGTAATCATCCTGCGTCACGCCGAATTTGATATTGGTTCCGCCAATGTCGATGCCCAGAATCATGGGTCAGTCTTCCTTCCTGTATGCGCATTCGCCGTCCACATAGGTAGCCAGCACATTGTAATGTTGATCCAGTACCGCCAGATCGGCAGTTTTGCCAACGGCGATGCTGCCCGTGATGTGGTCCAGCTTCAGCGTCTTGGCGGGATTGAGCGAAGCCATGCGGCAGATGTCGCTCAGCGGGAAACCGTCTTTGATCAGGTTTTGGATGCCGTAGAGCATGGAGCTTGCGCTGCCTGCGATGGTGCCGTCCTCCAAAACCATCACGCCGTCGCGAATGTAGCGCGTTTCGCCGTCTACAACGATTTGATCGGCGTCAAGGCCCGCGCCGTACTCGGAGTCGCTGATGATATTGATGCCTTCCGCGCCCTTCATGCCGTAAATCAGCTTGAGTACGGCAGGATGGAGGTGCGTGTGGTCGCAGATCATTTCACAGCGAACGGAAGGCGCGGTAAGCGCTGCGCCCAGAACGCCGGGTTCACGGTGGTTGTAGGCGCGCATGGCGTTGAACGTGTGCGTGGTCTGGGAAGCGCCCGCACGGATGGCGGCCTGCGCCTGCTCGTAGGTGGCGGTGGTGTGGCCCATGGATACGGTCAGCCCGCGGCTCACGGCATAGGGGATCAAATCCAGCGCGCCTTCCTGCTCGGGGGCAAGGGTGATGAGCTTAAGCAGCCCTTTTCCGTGCTCGATCATCAGATCAAGCTGTTCGCGGTTGGGGGAGAGGATGAATTTTTCATCCATCGCGCCCTTTTTGGCGGGGTTGATGAAAGGCCCTTCAGCGTGGATGGCGGCGATTTTTGCCCCCTGCTGGTTGGCGGAGGCTTCTGCAGCCATATCCAGCTGGCGAAGCAGGTGCTCAAAATCGCAGCAGACCGTGCTGATGGCAATGGCGGTAACGCCCTGCGTGGCTTCATAACGCGTGATCTTGCCCAAATCAGGCTCGGGGTCGCTGATGATGCAGCCCATCGCGCCGTGCAGGTGGCTGTCGATAAAACCGGGCAGTACATAACAGCCGCTCAGGTCGATGGCTTCATCGCCGTCGATGGTTTCGGCAATGTCAGCAATGACGCCGTTTTCGATCTTCAGGTCGCAGCGGCGCAGCGTAAAGGTCTCATCCATGACCAGACCGTTTTTCAGGATCATGTGTTATTCATCCTCCACATCGGCAGCAGGGTAAACGTCTGCAAGCATCATCTGCTGATATTTTTTGGGAGTTACCTGATAGTATGCCTTGAACGCCTTGCAGAAGGAAGGCACATCGGCAAACTGCAGCTTTTCGCTGGTGGCGGAAATGCCCATCTGCTCCCTGAGCATTTTGGCGGCCATTTCCAGCCTGCGCTGGGAGTAATAGTCGCGGATGGAAACGCCCATGGTATGCGAGAAGGTGCGGGACAAGTATGCGTAGCTGTAATCAAAGACGTCCGCAATGTCGGAAAGCTTTTTGATGCTCGTCAGGTGAGAATCGATATAGTGGGCGATATCGTAGATGAGCGGGTTGGTATCGTTGATATCGATGGGCGTGGCCTTGGGCTTGGCGGCGGTGTTGAAATTGCGGTAGGTCTGTATCACGATCTGGCGCACATAGGCTTCCAGCATTTCGGAAGCAAGCGCATCCGTGGCGGATACCTCATCCAACGCAAGGGTGAACAGATTGAACAGATTGTTCCTGTCTGTTTCGATCGGGTTTTGGAGTGTGTTGAAAAAAGCCTCCACGGGTTTGTATTTTTCAAAATCGGGATGATCCTTGTGGAATGCAAAACCCAGACACATAAAGCGCAGCGGAGAATCCTTGGAGGAACGCACGGAGTGCACGTCATCATCATTGACAAGAAACAGCATGCCGGGCCGTACTTCGTAGGTTTGACCGTTGCGGATGAATACGCCCTCGCCGGATACGATGTAGGAGATCTCGTGACAGATCTGGTGATGAACGCGAACGACATGGTCGGATGCGCATGCAAGGTCGCAGATCTGATAAACAGAGAATAGTTTGAGCGTAATAGGCGCAGCCTCGTAGTTGGCGTCGCGGTGATAGCGCTTTTTATAAGCCGCCTCGGGTTCGGGCGGAAGGGGAGGCTTGGGATAAAGCTGATCGGAGTTTTCCATATGATCCTCCTTTCACCTATGTAAGGAAGGGTTGATTTTATGATAGCCCAATCAAAATCAAAATGCAATATGCCAAGCGGCCTATCTGCGGCACTTGGGCGATATGGTAAAAAGAAGTATAAAAACGACAACTCAAACGTCAAAGCATGACATTGTTTTTTCTTTGTACTGAGTGCTACCATAAAGCCAACAACAAAAAGCTTCGCCGCAAGGCGACAAACCACCCGACATAAAAAGGAGACGAAACACCATGAAAAAGATGCTGGCTATGCTTCTGGTTCTGATGATGGCTCTGTCTTGTGCCCTGACCGCAGGCGCCGAAGGCACCCTCAAGGACTATCCCCGTGCTGAAGGCTTCAACGCTATGGTTACCTCCGGCGGCATCACCGACGAAGAGTTCAACAACCAGGCTCTGGCCGAGAAGATCCGCAACGCTACCGGCTATAACGTACAGTTCACCCAGCTGCCCAAGACTGATGTTGACACCACCGTGACCAACATCTTCATGCTGCAGGAAGACTACCAGTACGTGTTCTGCACCAAGGCCCAGTTCAACATGCTGGTTGCCGAGGGCGCTCTGGCTCCCCTGACCGAGTACGTCAACGCTTCCGAAAACCTGCTCGAGGTCATCTCTGAGATCGGCTGGGGCTCCGCCACCTTTGACGGCGAGATCTACGCCATCCCCAACAGCGATCCCCGCGAGTGCACCTCCAAGGGCTTCTACTTCCGTCTTGACTGGCTGAAGGAGTACAACGAAGCCAACCCCGACGCTCAGATCGGCATCCCCTCCGAAGAGAACGGTTACTCCATGACCGTTTCCAACTTCCAGAAGATGCTGGAGTTCTTCCAGACCAAGGTTGCCGACGGCGGCAAGGCCCTGGCCGTAGAAGTTGACCCCGCTTCCTCCAGCTACACCGAAGACAAGCCCGTATTCCTGCAGACCATCCTGCCCGCCTTCGGCATCTACAGCGAGTGGGCCGATGTTGACGGCAAGCTGACCTACATCCTGGATCAGGAAGGCTTCGGCGCTTACGCTGAGTACATGGAAGGCCTCTACGACGCCGGCCTCATCTACTACCAGGCCACCAAGAGCGATACCAACGCCGTTAACGCCCTGATGAACGACATGGCCGGCTGCGCTCTGGTAAGCCACACCAAGCCCTACTCTCTGGAAACCAACCGTGCTCCCGAAACCGTAAGCGAAGACGACTACGACACCTTCGTTGACGAAGTTTACGCCGGCTACATCTCCGCTCTGGTTCCCGACGAGTGCGACGGCGACGCCAGCGCTGTACGCGTATGGTCCAAGAAGACCTACAACCAGTACATCGTTTGCCCCATCTTCAACACTCCCGAGCAGACCGCTGCCGTTGTTGACTACTGCGACTCCAAGCTGGATAAGGACCTGTTCCTCGAGCTGACCATCGGCGTGGAAGGCACCACCTTCGAGTACAAGGACGGCGGCTACTATCCCATCCTGCCCACCTTCAACGACGAAATGAACCTGGCCGACAAGTTCCTCTCCGGCACCCGCGAGGCTGACTACGCCGAGTACTGGCTGGCCCGTACCCGCAAGACCGCTGCTCAGGGCCGTATGTTCGGCATGATCAACTACAACATCGGTCAGACCGGTATCATGGATCCCATCAACATGCTGCCCTCCATCGACACTGTTGAAGAGAACCTGGCCACCGCCCGCAACGCGGTTGTTGAGTCCATGATCCTGAGCATCTTCGACTCCACCAAGGATTTCAACCTGGACGAAGTGAAGGAACTGTGGAACGCCAAGAAGGGCGAAGCCATCGTTGAGGCCGTCAACGAATGGTACGCCACCTGGGAGTACAAGGATACCTACAACGACGTACTGCCCCGCTAATCACAACCGTTGGTTGTAAACAACCTATAAATGCAGTGCCCTGCCGCCACTTTGGCGGGAGGGCACTGTTACGAAGAGGTGAATGCCTTGAAAAAGAACGATATCGCAAGAAGAGAACGCAGATATAACTTGAAAAAGTATGCGCCGCTGTATCTTTTCTTCATCCCGTCCATCATTTTTATCATCATTTTCAAGTATGTGCCCATGGCAGGCCTTGTTATGGCGTTTAAGGCTAACCCCAAGATGCTTGCGGCAGCCAGCCCTGTGCAGGCCATCCTCAAGGCCAAGTGGGTCGGCTGGGAAAACTTTCAGGATATGTTTGCCAATCCTGAGATCATGCAGGCCATGAAGAATACGCTGATCATCAGCGCGCTGAAGATCGTGCTGGTATTCCCGATCCCGATCGCGCTTGCTATCCTGATCGACGAACTGCGCACCAAGGCTGTGAAAAAGACGCTGGAAATTACCATGTACATCCCGCATTTTCTTTCGTGGGTCACGGTAGGCGGCATCTTTGGCGCCATTCTCAGCGAGAACACCGGTCTGGTCAACAACATTCTGGAAAACCTGGGTTATGCCAGAACCGCCTTCGTCAGCAACAAGGATACCATCCGCGGCGTGCTGGTCACCTCTCATGCGTGGAAGAACATCGGCTACAGCAGTATTGTTTACATGTCCGCCATTCTGGCGCTGGATCACAACCAGTTTGAAGCCGCCCGCATCGACGGCGCGACCAAGTGGCAGCAGATCCTGCATGTGACCATCCCGGGTATCCTGCCCACCATCGCCGTGATGTTCGTTATGCGCGTCGGCAGCCTGATGGAAGCCGGCTTTGAGCAGATTTACGTGATGTATTCTGCCTACACCAAGGAAACCATCGATATTCTGGGTACCTACACCTATCGATTGATCCGCGATGCAGGCCTCAGACCCCAGTATGCGCTGTCCACGGCTGTTGGCCTGTTCAACGGCGTGATCGCGCTTGTGCTGGTGCTCAGCAGCAACTTCCTGTCTAAGAAGTTCCTCAAGAACGGTTTGTGGTAAGGAGGTGAGACGATGATCAACAAAAAACCTGCCGCTCCGCTTACGCAGGAGCAAAAGACCCTTCGCCTGATCCGTTTGATCACGCTCGCCGCCCTGCTGGTCTCTTTGGGCCTGCTGATTCTGGAAGCGGCTGACCGTGCGCACACCGTGCATCTTCACGGTGTATTCAATGTGATCATCTGGGTGCTGTGGGCCGTGCTGGAGGCGGATTCCATCGCCCATATCATGAGCGTGACGCGCGAAGAAGGCTTTGTTCGTTACTACAAGTTCAACAAGGCTGAACTGCTGTACATGATCGTTGCGCCCGTTGCGCAGATCGTTTCCGTTATCGTACCTTCCCTTGCCTGGATGCGCTGGATCATCCTGCTGAAAATGCCCAGCGTTCTGCGCCGTTTCAACGATGAAAAGGTGTTTCAGGTCATCGCTTCCTGCATCGGCATCATGCTGATCGCGTTCTTCGTTGTGCCTATGTGCAACGTACTGGCCATGGCGCTTTCCGCACCCGGTCAGATCATCAACGTGCTGCCCAAGAACATTGATCTTTACTCCATCAAGTACGCCCTGAGCGATAAGATGTTCCTTACGTCTTTTTGCTCCTCGCTGTTCATCGTTGTGTGCGGCACCAGCATCTTCGTGTTTATCACCACGCTGGCTGCCTATCCGCTCTCCAAGCCTGACCTGCCCTACAGAAGAGCCTTCATGCTGTTTTACATGATCACCATGTTCTTCAGCGGCGGCATGGCTACGGAGATCGTTCTGGTGGATGCGCTGGGCCTGATGAATACCATCTGGGCGCTGATCTTCCCCAATGTTATCTCCGTTTACTACATGTTCCTCATCAAGGGCTTCTACGAAGGCCTGCCCGTGGAACTGGAAGAGGCCGCAAAGATCGACGGTGCGTCCAGCATCCGCACCTTCATTACCATTATCGTGCCCCTGTCCAAGCCCATTATTGCCACCACGGCCTCCTTCGTTGTTGTTAACCTGTGGAACAACTACATGTCCTCTGTTATGTTCATCACCTCCAACAAGGCCATTTACCCTGTGCAGATGTACATTCGTAACTTCCTTGCGATGGACCCCATGGATATTGCACTGGATAACCCCAAGCTGCTTTCCTACTGGGATAACATCGAAATGGCCTATCTCTTCCTTGCCATCCTGCCCATCATCTGCGCATACCCTGTGCTGTTCAAGTTCTTCAAGGGCGGCGCTACTGCGGGCGCTGTCAAGGGCTGATCGACCTGTGAAAGGATGGATAGCGACATGAAATACGATGTTGCGGTTATCGGCGGCAGCCTTGGCGGCGTTATGGCGGCCTTCAGTGCAGCAAAGGAGAACAAAAAGGTTTACCTTTGCGAGCAGTCCGACTGGATCGGCGGTCAGCTGACCTCTCAGGGCGTTCCTCCCGATGAAAACAAATGGATCGAAGAACAGGGCGGCACAGCCACCTACCGCGGTTTCCGTGAAGCTGTGCGCGCGTACTACCGCGCCCTGCCTGAGTTTGATCCCGAAGTGGGCAAAACAAAAAATTTCTGCCCCGGCAACTCCTGGGTATCCCGCATTGCGCATGAGCCGGCTGTTTCCGTTCAGCTGCTCACCGAAATGCTCAAGCCTTACACCGATGACGGACGCATCGTGCTTGAACTGAACACCGTTGCAGTCGCAGGCGATGTGGATGGCGACGTCATCCGTTCCGTGACGGTCAAAGACCTTGTAAGCGGCGAGGAAAAGCGCATCGAGGCTGAATACTTCCTCGACGGCACCGATTGCGGCGACCTGCTGCCCCTTGTGGGCGCGGAGTACCGCACCGGCGCGGAAAGCAAGGCCATGACCGGCGAGCCGGAAGCTGCTGACGAGGCAGACCCCACCGACATGCAGGCCATCACCTGGGTGGCTGCGCTGGAAATGCTGCCCGAGGACAGCGATTTCGTGCCCGAAAAGCCCGAAAAGTATGATTACTATGCATCCATCGATGTACCCCACTGCGATTGCAAGCTGCTGAGCTGGTTTACCAACAAGCTGCAGGGCCCCGGCGTAAGAAGGCTTGGCATGTTTGACGGCGAAGGCAACGACCCCGCCAGCAAGGGCCTGTGGAACTACCGCAGGATCATCGATACGCCCAACTACACCGACGGCCGCAACGAGGTAACGCTGCTCAACTGGCCGCAGAACGACTACTGGATGGGCAATATCTTTGATGATCCCGATGCGCAGGAGCATCTCAGGCGCGCCCGCGAGCTCACCCTTTGCACCGTGTACTGGCTGCAGACCGAAGCGCTGCGTCCCGATGGCAAAAAGGGTTACAAGGTACGCCTGCGTCCCGATATCACGGGCACCGAGGACGGTCTTGCCAAAATGCCCTACATTCGCGAATCCCGCCGCATCGTTGCCAAACGTCTGATCACCGAACAGGAGATCGTTCGTGATTTTGCCGAAAAGCCGCTGACGGTGGAGGACAGCGTTGGCATTGGTCATTACTCCATGGACCTGCACATGACCACCAAGTCTCATAATCACTTTATGAGAAAGACCTGGCCCTTTGAGATCCCCATGTCCGCCATGATCCCCGTCAGACTCAAAAACCTGATCCCTGCCTGCAAAAACATCGGCTGCACCCACCTCACCGGCGGATGCTACCGTCTGCATCCCATTGAATGGAACATCGGCGAGGCGGCAGGCTACATGGCAGCATACTGCATGGATCATCAGCTGACCCTCGAAGAACTGCTGGAAAAACAGATGAAGCCTTTCCAGCAATTCCTGACCGAAAAGGGCATTCAGCTCCACTGGGATTTCTCCCGCATGGAGCTGGACGATGCGAAAAATCAAGCCGCGGGACAGTTCAAAGCCGCGCATGAGTGATATTCATTAACGAAGGGAGCCGTTACAATGTTTCAATTCCCCGTCGGTGCCATGCTGGAATCCTTCAAGCTTCCTTTTCAGGAAGCTGTAGAAACGGCCGCCAAGATCGGCGCGCAGGGCCTGCAGATCTATATGTCCAAGCCCACCGTTACCTGGTATCAGGACCTGAACGAGCAGAAGATCAAGGAACTGCTGGATATGATCAAGTCCAACGGTCTGGTCGTTTCCGCTATCTGCGGCGATTTTAAGATCGGCTTTACCAATCCCGAGACCAATCCCATGCAGATCGAGCGCTCCAAGCGCGTTCTGGATCTGGCTAAGTACTTCGAAGCCGATATCGTGACCACCCACATCGGCACCGTACCCACGGACAAGAACGATCCCACCTATGCCATCATGCAGGAAGCCTGCGCTGAACTGGGCAATTATGCCGACAGCATCGGCTCCTCCTTTGCCATCGAGACCGGCCCCGAGACCGCTGTTGTGCTGCGCGAGTTCCTGGATTCTCTGGGCTCCAAGAAGGGCATGGCTGTCAACCTCGACCCCGCCAACCTGGTCATGGATATGGGCGATGATCCTGTACAGGCTGTTTACACCCTGAAGGATTACATCGTGCACACCCACGCCAAGGACGGCATCCATTTCGAGACTCCCGTGAACGGCAAGCCCGGCAAGGAAATGGCGCTGGGCTATGGCGCAGTAGATTTCCCCAAGTATCTGGCTGCCCTGGAAGACATCGGCTACCGTGGCTTCCTGACCATCGAGCGCGAAGCGGGCGAAGATCCTGTTGCAAATATCACTGAGGCTGTTAAGTACCTGAAGAAAGTTACGAAGGAGTGCTAATCATGAATAAGGTCAAAGTTGCTATCATCGGCTGCGGTATGATCGCCAACCGTCATCACATTCCCTGCTATCTGGTAAACAACGACGTCGAGATCGCTTACTTCTGCAAGTCGGAGG
>JAZKYW010000252.1:0-1786 GCA_045612325.1 Candidatus Limiplasma sp.
ACCAGCCACCGCGTGGACGCCGTGCCCCTCGATCCGGCCTATCAGGACCTGCTGGCACAGGGCATTTTTGAAGGCGTGGCGGCCTATTTTGAGCGCTGATTCATAGTTTCGCAAACACTGTTATTTTTTCATGATTCCCCCGGAATGCTGTCTAATTTGATTGACAATCCGGGGGAAAACATGTATAATATCCCGGTAAGCCGCTCGAAGCCGGCTTTAAATGCATGCAAATGCTGCCCAGCTTCGGCGAGATTTTAGTAATAGGAGGTGCAACGCGTGTACGCAGTCATTAAGACCGGTGGCAAGCAGTACCGTGTTCAGCAGGGCGACGTTATCTTCGTAGAAAAGATCGACGCACAGGCAGACGAAGCGGTTACTTTTGAAGAGGTTCTGCTCGTGAACGATGGTGACGCAACCAAGATCGGTACTCCCGTAGTTGAGGGTGCTAAGGTTGAGGGCAAGGTTCTGGCTCAGGTTAAGGCCAAGAAGATCGTCGTCTATAAGTACAAGGCCAAGAAGAACGAGCGCAAGAAGCAGGGTCATCGTCAGCCCTACACCAAGGTTGAAATCACCGCTATCAACGGCTAATGAAAACCTTTGGTACGACCGTAACATTCGTGAAGCGGTCAGACGGCGCTCTGATCGGGTATTCGGCCATCGGACATTCGGGTTATGCTGAGGCAGGTGCAGACATTGTCTGTGCAGCGATTTCAGCCCTGACCCAGACCATGCTCAACGGACTGAAAAATGTTCTGAAAGCACCGGTGATGTTCGACCAGGACGATGATGGAGCGTTCATTGAAGCAAAATTGACGCCCGAAGCAACAGAGGAACAGGTTCAGCAGGCTCAGCTTCTGCTGGTCACGCTCCTGGAAGGGCTTCAGGCAATCCAGAGGGAATACCCTCGAAATCTTCGGATTATCTTCAAGGAACGGAGGTAAAGCAAATGTTCAAGATGAATCTTCAGCTCTTCGCTCATAAGAAGGGTATGGGTTCCTCCCGTAACGGCCGCGACAGCCATGCTCAGCGTCTGGGCACCAAGCGCAGCGATGGTCAGTTCGTGCTCGCAGGCAACATTCTCGTTCGTCAGCGCGGCACCAAGATCCATCCCGGCAACAACGTTGGCATCGGCGATGATGATACCCTCTACGCAAAGATCGACGGTATCGTAAAGTTCGAGCGCAAGGACAAGACCCGCAAGCAGGTCAGCGTTTACGCTCAGGCAGAAGCCGCAGCCGAATAATTATCGGAATCAAAAGTACCAGAGAGCAATCTTTGGTACTTTTTCTTTATACCAAACGCAGGAGGATACAAATGCTGCTGGGAAATGAAAGCCTGGATTTGAAGCTCTGCCTTGTGGACAGCGCCCAGTGCTTCCACTGGAAGGAAACAAAGCGCGGCTTTGCTGCCGTTGTGGACGGCCGCCCCGTGGAAATTTGGCGGGAGGGCGATGCAATCCACGCCGAGGGTGAATTCACCCGTGATGAACTAAGGCATTACCTGGACCTCGGCCGGGATTACGGCATCGTTGCGCAGCAGTACAGCCATATCCCGCAGGCAAGGCGGGCCATTGAACTCTATCCGGGGCTTCGTGTGCTCAACCAGCCCACATGGGAGGCATTGATAGCCTTCATTCTGTCCGCCAACAACAATGTGGGCCGCATTCGAACACTGGTGCATGCTATCAGCCGGGATTTGGGGCCTGCCTTTGAATGGAATGGCGAAATGTTGTATGGCTTTCCTTCGCCCGAAGCATTGGCGGATTGCCCGGAGGAGAAGCTGCGCT
>JAZKYW010000253.1:0-11574 GCA_045612325.1 Candidatus Limiplasma sp.
GCCACGGTACAGCAAAGTTGGGTCCGGCAAAGGTGTCGCACTGCTGCGCCTAGCTTTGGCATGCTATAGTTCGGTTCGGTTGAGCAATGCTTCGGTATGGCGGAGTTTTGTGATGTGGTGTGCCCCTCAGCAATGCTTCGGTTTGGCGGTGTTTAGTTCAGACGGTATTGTCTCGTATTGCTTGGTCAAGCGAGGGTAAAGTGTTGCTTTGCTTGGTGAAGGCAATGCCCTGCCCGGAAGTGTTCGGCAATGGTAATGAACAGTCCAGGCTCGTGTAGTTTAGTCTCGTTTTGCGATGGTAGTGCTTTGCGGTGCTTTGTGATGTGCTACTCAGCAATGGCAAAGTCTCGCGGTGCTGAGCCTTGCCGGGGTAAAGCACGGTGCGGTCCGGCACGGTAGTGGATATGCACGGTCTCGTATCGGCGAAGGACAGTAACGTTAGGACAGCGACGGATATGTATTGCTTGGTACGGCTACGGTGCTGCCTGGTAAAGTGAGGCAAAGGTATCGTTTGGTAAGGCCTTGGTAGGGTTTTGTTGCGCTCGGACTGGTTGCGCGTTGTCCAGCTAAGGTAAAGTCGGGCATAGTATGGTTGAGGCGTGGCGATGTTAAGCCGTGCAAAGGCGTTGTTCAGGAAAGTTGCGTAGTGGTTTTGCTGAGCTACGGACTGTAATGGTAAAGGTCAGCAGAGCAAAGTTAAGCCAGGGCTACGTTTGGTGTTGCGAAGAACAGCCTTGGCAAGGTCAGGTATGGTTGTGGCGCGTCTATGTAAGGCCCCGCACAGTTAATTTTAGGAGGTAGAAAACAATGGCTAATAACAATTTCTTCGACGTACGTAAGTATCGACTGTCCGGCATTACGCCGATCCTCGGTTCTCAGCCCGCTTCTGAGGCAATCAGAACGCAGTTCGTGTCGGCTAAGGCTCCGTCCTCTGAACTCTCCGAGGAAGAACGCGAGCTGTTCGCCGCCGAGCAGGCTCAGACCGCAGGCGTGTCGGTCTTTGCTCGCGACCCCGATGCTGATGACCGCATCATCCTGCTTGATTATATGATCCGCGGCTTTTTCAAATCCGCGCTCGGCGCCCTGTCCTCTCATGTAGGCATGGCTGCTGTAAAGTCCAAGATCGACAAGTTCCTGTTCGTCTCTCCCCGCCGCATCCCGCTCATGCGTGACGGCGAAGAAATCTTCGACGAAGACTATTATTATGAGCGCCCGCTCCGCGCTGAAACCGCCAAGGGTCCGCGTGTAGGTCTTGCATCCTCTGAATGCATCGACGCTCCGTGGGAGATCGAGATCGAGCTCAAGCTCATAACCAACCCGGCCACCGCCAAGTCCAAGGCGCTGTCCTGGGACATTATTGAAACTGCACTCGACTATGGTAAGCTGAGCGGCCTCGGCCAGTTCCGAAACGGCAGCTACGGCACCTTCGCATGGGAGCGTATTGAATGAATGTATTCGAGGTCTGTCGCAGCGTAAGCTGCATTGACGCAGCTACCGCCATGGGCCTCAAGCTGCATAAGAATTACCGCGGAACGGCATGGACGCTCTGCCCCCTGCACGGAGAGAGAGGACATCCTTCGATGTTCCTCTCCTCTGACAGAGGATGGTACTGCTATGGCTGCCACCGTGGCGGCCACGACGCCGTAAGCCTGTATCAGGCCGTATGCGGCATGGAACCGCTCGACGCCGCGTTCAAGTGTGCCGACGACTTTGGCCTGCACTACGACAACGAGCGCCGGGATCCGAACACCGTCTACGTCACTGCGAGGCATCTGCGCACGGCTCTCCAGCGCAAGCGTGAAGAGATACAGCGAGAGCTCGCCAACCAGGAATGTGACGTGGATGACACTATCCAAATGATGATCCATACGAACGGTATGGAAACATGCGCTGACGATCCGACGTTCTACCGGCTCGTTGAGAAGCGCTCAGAAATCCAAGTGATGTTAGACAGGCTGACCACCACTAATGATGACGGTGTTCTGCTTGACCTTATAAAAGACTATGAAGAAAAACGAGGTGCGGGATGTCTGAAGTGAATAACTGGCAGCAAGATGAGTTTGCTGTGCGCATAGCGGCAGAGCAGGCGATGGCCGAGCGAAACGCATCTCTCTCCAGAGAACAGCAGGCGGCAAACTTAGAGATGGTGAAAATTCAGCTCTCTCAGCCGTCTCAGTCGTTCCCTCAGCATGGGCCCATGCCCCCGCCGAAGCTCGAATTCTACCAGGCGGCGGAGTTGTATAACAAGCACCTTGAGCGCACAGAGATGGTCGTCCAGCGCATGATCCCATGCGGGCTGACTGTCCTCGCCGGGGCGCCTAAGCGCGGCAAGTCGTGGTTAGCTTTGGCTTTGGGAATAGCAGTAGCCTCCGGCGCTGACTTTTTGGGCTTAAAGACCCTGAAGGGCTCCGTCCTCTATCTGGATCTCGAGTCCAGGCAGTACCGAGTCAAAGACCGACTGTCCAAGCTCACCCTCGGCCCTGCCCCGCAGGCCTTGTACATCGCGCACACCGCTGAAGCCATTGGCGAGCGGTTTTTCGCTCAGATGGAAGGCTGGCTCGCGCAGGCAGAGAACCCGAGGCTCATTATTGTCGATACCCTTGGCCGCGTTAAGCCGTCAGGGAAGCGCTCCGAGAATGCCTACGAAGCTGACACCAGACAGTATGGTGCGCTCCAGAGCTGGGCGGCGGAGAAGAAGGTCGCCGTGGTGGTTGTACACCACCTGCGCAAGACCAAGGACTCCGACGACTGGTTCGACAAGATCAATGGCTCGAACGGCCTCGTCGGCGCCGCTGACGCCGTACTCGGTTTGGGCGGTGCCCGCGGCGAGGATATCTCCAAACTGATGGTCAGCGGTCGAGACATTGACGGCGACTACAGTATGGCGATCAGGTTCGAGGACGGTCAGTGGATACTGGAGAACGCGGATAGCGATACCTATGAGAGCGAGGCAGCGTTCATGCGCGATCCGCTCATCCAGGGTATCTATCAGCTAATGTATGACCGTTTCGAATGGCAGGGCTCGCCCACGCAGCTCCTGGACGACATTGTTGCGTTCACCCATGAGCCACTGGACTGTGGCGGCACAAGCGGCGTGAAGAA
Organism: Candidatus Limiplasma sp.; assembly: GCA_045612325.1. Classification (GTDB taxonomy): domain Bacteria; phylum Bacillota; class Clostridia; order Christensenellales; family Aristaeellaceae; genus Limiplasma. The sequence goes on from JAZKYW010000253.1 coordinate 3,103, forward strand.
GTGTATGACCGACCACAGTAAGATGCTGTACGACCGCGAAGGCATTCTTTGGAGCCACAAGCGGTCCGGCCAGCGCAGAGTGATGTTCTTGAGGAATACTAGGCTGAGGCCGCCGCAGATTAAGATGGAGGGCGTTGAAGATGAAGAAACTTAAACGCATCCTGCGCTCGGCTCTGCCTGAAGAGCCGAAGAACTGGATACCCTGTGTTGTGTTCGGTAGTTTGATTTTGACACTGGCGGTAATGAACGTGTGGAAGTGGGTGGTGAGATGAACAAGGTGCATTATAGCAGCAATACAGATATGTGGGCAACGCCACAGGATTTCTTTGATAAATACGATTCTGTATATCACTTCGAAACGGATGTATGCGCAGTACCAGAGAACGCAAAATGCAAAGTATATTACACACCGGAAATGGATGGACTGAAAATGCAGTGGGCTGGCGTGTGCTGGATGAATCCTCCGTATGGTAGAAATATATCAAAATGGGTACAGAAAGCATACGAATCAGCGCGAGACAATTATGCAACGGTTGTGTGCTTGCTTCCTGCCAGAACTGATACTGCGTGGTTTCAAGACTACGTATTGGCTCATGCAAAAAGCATAGAATTTGTGCGCGGAAGAATAAAGTTTAACGGAGCAAAAAATGGAGCTCCATTTCCGTCGTGCGTGGTTGTGTTTAGGAGGGTTGACGATGAGTGATCTGATCAGCAAGAGCGCGCTGTTAGAAAAGATAGGCGCGAGCGACTTCGGCTCCTTCGACCCGCACAACCTCCGCGGGAAGATATTTAAGATGGTTGCTATGTTCCCCGCCGCGGACGCTGAACCCGTGCGGCATGGGCGGTGGATTGAAGAAGAACCTGCCGTATATAAATGCTCGGAGTGTGGTTTCACATTTACAACCGGAGACCCAATAGAAAAGTTTGTTTATTGTCGCTGCGGCGCGAAGATGGATGGTGATGTGAATGGCTAAGAAAAGGCTGATTGACGCAACCGATCTGGTGCGCAGGGTGCTTGCAGAACGAGACAGGATTCCGCTGGAAGTTGTGCAGAGGTATAGCTTTGGTGTACCTGAGCCATGCCGGCATGGACAGGCCATGCGCGGTGGAATTCGTAAGGCGTTGCGTGAGATCGAAACTTCACCCACCATCGACGCCGTTGAGGTTGTACGCTGCAAGGATTGCGTCATGTCGTTCGACAACTGCATGACAGAAATGTCGTTTAAGCGGTGTGGGCTTTGGAACAAATTCGTCCCCGTGGATGGCTTCTGCAGCCACGGGGAGCGCGAGACAGATGCGGAGGTGGAAGGATGAACACCATCAACGGCAGAACGCCTGAAGAGATTAAGTGTGGGCTGGAATGCTGTACTCCAGGCGATTTCCAAGATTGCTACATATGTCCATACAAACCTTTAAGAGATTGTGCAGACGTTAGGATTAACGATGCCATTGCCTACATCCAGAAGCTCGAAGCCGCTGCCCCGAAGTGGATTAGCGTGGAGGAGAGGCTGCCGAGCAATACACGCAAAGTGCTTATATATACTCGTAGGCACAAAACGTTTATTAGTTATTACAATCCGGCAGATGGTATGTGGGGATATGAATATGACTATGACATTACCCACTGGATGAAATTGCCAGAACCGCCGGAGGAGGTAAACAATGAAAATTAGTAACGTAAGAGTCTACGGACTGCCAGAGAGCGTCCGTGCAAGCAAGTTCCCCATGAGCGTTGACCTGGGCGAACTCAACGAGGAGATCACTCCGACCACCTGCAAGCTCGGTAGCTGCAAGGTCGGCACCGGCCACGATAATTTCCTCAACGGCATCATTGTTCAGTTCGACCTGACATTCAGCCTGAAGGCCTGGCCGCAGATCCAGCGGTATCATTTCTTTGAGTTCGTGTCCTCGCAGTCGACCATGCACCGCGCATCTAGGTTTGATATCCGCGCTCAGTGCAACGAGTACGTCACCGAGACCACCATCGAAGAGGTTGAGCGCCTTGTCGCCGCGTACCACGCTGACCCGACCGAAGACAACTATCTGCGTCTACTTTATAACATCCCCAGCGGTTTTGAGCTTACGGCCAGAGTAAGCACCAATTACCGCCAGCTTAAAACCATGTACCTGCAGCGCAAGAATCACAGACTTCCCGATTGGAAGGGGTTCTGCAACTGGGTGCTGACGCTCCCCAGTTTCGCCGCGCTGTGTCTTGCAAAGGAGGAAGGATAATGTCCGTATCTTGCCCTGATTGCGGAAACCTTGATATCAGTCTTTACACCAGGCCCGTTGCGGTGCAGAACGCGTCCGCTAACGCATCGACCGTTTTCATGGCCGCCACCCTGCGGTGCAACAAGTGTCTCAGAAACACTTACGCTACCGGGGACAGTGAACCCGAGGCGATTAATAACGCCCGCAAGGCGTTCTTCCTGGGCAGCAGGCTCGCTAAAGATGATTAAGAACGTATTTGTCGCCATACTGGCGGTTGTTTGCGGCTGCTTTGTCGGCTGGCTTGTCTGGAGGTAACGATCAATGACTACCCGTGCGATGCTTAACGAGCTGATTGCGTTCCTACAAGAGCTCGTGAACGTCCTGCCGAGCACCGTCCTCGGCAACAACTTCGCCACCTTATCCGAGTGGCTTCGTGACATGGAGGAAGAACCCGTGGAATTTAATCTCACACCCTGCCCGACTTGCGGCAATATCGGTATCAGCTTTGACCTGCGCAGGAGTAAGGACATGCCCAGCCCCATCGACGGCTCCGCCCTATGGGTGGCGACGCTGACCTGTCCGACCTGCGACCGCAATGCAAGTGTATGCTCCCGCGACGCGTACAGAGCAATGGAGAAGACCTGCAAGGACTTCTATCGTCCCGAGGAATAAATAAGACCCCCGCTTAGATGTGCGGGGGCTTTTTTATTTGTATTCGGCCATCTTGGCTTTGATCTCAGCGCAGTGCTGGTGCAGCTTCGCCATGTTCCTGTCCAGAACCAGCAGGGCGCCTGCGTGGTGCTCTTTGTGTTCATGCTCCTCATGGAGCCGTTCTTTCATGCGGTCGTACACAGTCTTGCCGCCGCTATTGAACTCGATGTGCTTGTGGGCCATCTCTTTGCACCAGTCAGCGTAAGCGCGGCACTCGTCCTTCAGCTCGTGCGCCATGCCTACATACTTGTCGGCCTCCATGAGGTTCCCCCACATTATATCCAGCACATCGTTCATGTGCTCATACATATGCATGCTCGTTAACCTCCCATAATATATCTATGCAACGCATCCACGTCACTGGAGTTGAACGTAACCGGCCCGACGATCGGCAGCTTAATCGTAGCACTGCCCTGCTGCGCCTGCTTCTTCAGCTCCGCCATGAACGCTTCTATATTTATGTTCTCGCCATCGATCAGGTCGAGAGCTTTAATTATGCCGTTGCCCGACAGGCTACGGAACAGCCTCTCCGCCTTGCCCGCCGCCAGCCCCGCGAACGTGCGAATGATCCAACTCTCCCATGAGCCGTTGAACGCCGCAGCCATCTCGTTATTAATGTACGTCGCCAGGCCGTTGATTACCCTGCTGTAATGGACCATGCTCCGCTCCTTTCAATTAAGGGCTGGGACTAAGCCCAGCCCCCGCCGTTAGCCCGTGGTAGTGGTGGACGGGGTTACCGTCACGTTACCCCAGCCCGGGCACACGCTGGTGTTCGGCACCACCAGTTTGGTCAGGCCGTTCAGCGCCGCTACCTGGTTGGCGATGCAGCCGATAGTCGCGGTCTGAGTGGCGTTCCAGACTGCCTGGTCGCAGAGCTTAGCGTTCACGGTCTCCAGCTTGCCGTCAAAGTACTTGTATACCTCGAGCAGCTTCTGGTCGTTGTACACGTTCGCATCCCTGAGCGCGATCTGGCTCTGGAGGTCCGCGATCTTGGACTCCTGAGACAGTTCATAGCGAGTGACGGGCGTGTTTTCGTTGCAGCAACCAACGTTGCGATTGCCCATCAAACCACCAAACAAGCCAGGAATACCGCCGTTCATTACGCCGAGTGCGGTGCCTGCGATGCCGAGGCCAAGGCCGGTACCGGCGACTCCCTTGGAGGCGAATTCTGCCATAAAGACATCCCCTTTCTGATCGAATGTGTGAGTCGGGTGCGACTCCATGTGCATTTTCTCAGAAACGGGATTCCGGCGGGGACAGTTAGGTCATGGTTCTGTACAAGTTTCGGGCATAATAAAAACGCTGGGCTTAAAGCCCAGCGCATCGTTTAGTTCGCATCAACCGCTCAATCTCGGGAGCGATGATCTCGTGCATGTGCCTGCTTACCGTGCGTCGGTCCATGTTGACCTTGGCGCCGATGTCGATGTAATCCATGTCCCATTGCAGGACGCTTACTGCGATCTGACGGTCTTCGGTTGCGAGCATCGACCGGCGCAGGAGCTTGGTCAGCTCCGGCGCGGTCAGGTGCGCGAACTGCGGGAATTTCTTCTTAGCAGTCATAATCAACGCTCCTTTGAAGGGTTAGAATGCGGTCGGTCGGGTGTAGTTCTTGCTTACCAGGTCGTGAACGCTCTGAATAAGCTGGAACTTGTTTGCACCATACTTGCCGTCATAGACGTCAAACTCAGCCAGTGCATCCTGATAGAGCTCTACGCGCTGCTGCTGCAGGTCTCGTACCGTGTTGGCTCGTTCGGTGCTGTTGAGCGAGGGATCTTCCGTGGTTGCCGTGATCTGTTGCTGGATCTCACTGGCTTGTTCCTTAATGGGTTTCATGACGTATTCGAGCAGGTAGGCCGCTTCGGCATGCGCCTCTGCGCCGTCCACGCCGTAGGCGACGTGGCCCATCGGCAGGCCATCCTTGCCTTCGTTGACGGTGGCCTCAAGCTCGTTATAGGCCGCAAAGAACTCGGTAGAAGTATCGTTCTGGGTTACGGGGTCGATAGTGAAGTAGCTGCCTACGGAGTGAACGATGCCGCCAAAGCCTTCACCGCTCAGCAACGGAGCAAGCATTCTGTAAGCATAGCCGGAAGTCTGCTGCGTTACATAATCTGCCTTTGCAGGGCTAGTCCTCAGGAAGCGGGCTACCTCTGCGATGATGCCGGGCGTGTCGTCATCGGTCTTGTTGTAGTAGCTGTACTTATCCATCTTGGACGTTTCAATGTTGCCGCCGTACCAGGTCTTGTTGCGTCTGGCATCCAGAACGCTCTGGAAGACAGTGGAAACATTCGGCATAGACTCACCAAGGATAGACCATACAGTATCCATCATGTTGATTTCAAAAGGACTGTAGTTCGCTACATCGCCCAGCGTTGCCAACGATGCCGCGTAGGTGATCTGGTGAAGAGCACCCTGTGCGACCGGCAAGCGGAGATAAGGCTTGTTGAAGCCATACTTTTCCTTCATGAAGTCGCGGACGCCTTCGGGAATCGGGATAACAAAGTTGCCAGCCTTCATGCTGTCGTTCAGAAGCGCATAGTCTTCGTCATCATCCTTGCCCTTCTTGAACATCGCAAGGATCATCCACTGCAAGCCTGCCATAAGAGCACTATTGAGTGCAATCTTGGCCACCTTGGGAGCGGCTGCTCGCCTTACGCCCTTATCCTTGTTGAACAGGTCGGCGATCAGAGTTGCATCCTTGTGTACGCCCTGCAAGGTCGCGTTCATGAAGGGAGTTACAGCATTAAGGGTCTGTACCCACGCCCACGCGCCATGAGTGCCGAAGTTGGTGGTTACGTTCTGGCTGGCTATGAAGGCTTCCATCTTGCCTTCAGCAGTACTCGTGTCGTGTTTGCCGTCACGGTACTCAACGAAGCGGCTGGTCGCTTCGATGATGTCATTCAAGCCTCTGGCGGTGATTACGTTACTGATTACGTCGAGCGCAGATTTGGAAATCTTAAACTCTCCACCCTTAGTGCGCTTGCCCCTCAGCAGCATGTTAGTGAGCTCCCTGGACACGGCCCTGGCCGTCTTGTCGTCCACCGCGGCCTGCATTCGGGTATGAGCGCCGCCGCCCAGAGAGCGCCATTCCTTGAAGGTGTCGCTCTGCGTGGCTACGTCATAGAACGCCCTCACCCACTTATACACACCATCTGCGTAGGTGACTGCCCAAGTGCCGGTATTGACGGACGCCTGGAAGTCTCGAATAGCATTCTTAACAGCAAACAGCGGGTTGGAGCCGGTGGTCAGGCTGGTAATTACGTTCTTGGCCGTTCGCAGCACACCCAGACCTTCGTTCATCGCCTTCACGTTGCCGGAAAGCAGATTAAAGAGCGGGACGTCGTGGATGTCGTAGAAGTGATCCTCGCCGTTCTGGTCATAGAAGCCTACGGTGTAATGGCCAACGCCCTTGCCGGTGTTAAAAGAAGACCTGCTCAAGGAGTCCATCTCTTTGATGAGCTTTTCGATGATTTCGGGGTCTACACCACCAGCCTGCTTGACCTGGTTAATGTATTCCATTGCCTTGGCGGTGTCGTTCTTGTTTTTGCGCCTGATTTCAGTGCTGTCAGATGCGATGGCACCCAGCGCCTGTCCGTCCTTCAAGTATTCCTCGTGGAAAGCCTGCATGAGCTGGTTCTGAGTTACGGTGCGAACCACCTTCTGGACCTGCTGCGTGATGCTGACCAGCGGGTTAATGATTTCAAGACTGCTGCCGCCCTCGACCGCCTGACGGATCTGGAACTTAGCGCTCTTGCCGCCAACGGACGCAAGATCAACGTCCTGGACTCTGAACGTAGGCAGATAGTTCGGGTACATCTCGCGCATCTTGTCGACGGCTGTCTGAGAAATGAAGCCGGTGCCTACCAGCCAGGTGTCCACAAAGGAGTTCCACCAGTTGGTGATCGCTTTGCCAGCCTCTGCGATGTTGGGGATTTCAGCCCTCATTCTAGCCATTTCAGCCTCTATGTCAGCTATCGGGAATTCAACCTCGCTAAACACCGGCTTGTTCTGGTTTCTGCGGCTGATGTGATGCTCGAACGTCTGATAGAGAAGGACGTCAGAAACGTTCTTGCTGGTTACGTCGTAATCATACAAGACCTCTGCAAGGCTGGCGCCTACGCGTTCGTTCGTGTTCGGGTCAACCATTGCCTGGGACAGGATTACGTCCGATCGATTGGTTGCATGCCTGCTGTAAAGGGCCTTCTGATGGAATTCGCGGCTTACCAACTTAGCGGGAGCAGTCAGGTCGAACACACCAGTATCAACAGCGCGGACAAATCTGGACAGCCAGCTACCTACTTCAGAGCGGCGGACGTTGCCCATCTTCATCATTGCCTGTCCTTTGCTGCGGATGCTGGCATTATTCCAGAGAGCAATGTTCTCGCTTGCTTCCTTGATGGCCTTGTACAGGCGCTTGTCCTGCTTGACCATGCTTTCAAACTTCTGGACAAACTCCTCGCCTGCTTTGGCGATGGCGCCGTCGCGGCTGAACATGTAATCAACGACAAACTCAGCGATTGCTTCAGAACCAAGCTCAATTTCGCTGTACACGGCATGTACTTCCGAGCTCAGTGCGTGGCGCATGGCTTCGGTAGCTTCCAGACCGTCCAGTCTATCTGCTACAGCGTGGCCAAACTCATGCAATCCGAGCTCAAGATCGCCAGCAGAACTCGTTCTGGTCTTGATTGCTTTCGCCTTCTCGTCATACAAGCCCTGAACCGCCTTGCGCTGGAGCTCGCCCATCTTGGTCATGACAGCACCAGGCCTATAGCCAACGCGCAAGCTCTTAGTGAGCTTAGACAGAATTTCTACAGGATTGTCTTTGGCTATGGTAGTTTCGCCGGTCTTGCCTGCGGTTCTGTGGTCGCTCCACATGTTCTTCTGGGTTTCAGCGAGCGTTTCAAGGACGCCGCCGGTTATGTTGGACTTTTGCTCGTTAAGTGCTCGCTTAACGATTGCCTCCGCCAGCTGTTTGTCATTAAGCTCGGTGCCGTCAGCGTTCTTTACCTGGGCCATGTTGTTTCGCAGGTTGAAGGCGTTAAGGTCATCGAGAGCGAGTATCCGTTCGACAATCTTAGTGGCGCGCTTTTCGTCTTTCTGCCGGATAGCATCCAGAGCCTGAGTTCCCAAAGAGTCCACCCTGAATGCGTTGCGGACGGTGTCTCCGTCAGAGCCGAGGCGTCTGGCGTGTTCGTCGATCTGCTCTTCGACAGCCTGATTATACGCGGCGACTGCCTTTGCGTGCTCTTCAGTGCCTATCTGGGCGTTATTGGCGTTGGCCAGAGCTCTTTCAACCTTTGCATCTGCCTGCGCACCTAACAGACGATTGTATGCAGCTACAGCCTCTTCGTGGCCTTCTACATCGTCAAACATTAGTTGCTCGTTCGTGTACTGCTTCATGTCGGCGATGGCATTGCGCAGGCTCTTCTGCACGGTGGTCTCGTTGTAGTAGGTCTCTGCCTCCTGCGCCGCCTGCGCCGCTGCATCGGCTTCCTGCTGCACCGCCTGCCATTCAGCAACTGCAGCAGAACGGACACTCGGGTCGAAGCTGTT
>JAZKYW010000254.1:0-2172 GCA_045612325.1 Candidatus Limiplasma sp.
CGACATGGCGCCTCCCGTAGAAAAGGAACGCGTTTCCAACTACGATCCCAACAAGAAGAACTACGTGCGTCAGCACGATCCCGAGCGCGTAGCCAAGAACCGCAAGCAGCTCGCCCGTGAAAACTTCAACGGTTATGACGATGAAGTCATCCGCGGCGGCCGCCGTGCCCGCGCCACCAAGAAGCCCAGCGCCCAGCAGCTGATGGCCCCCATCAAGATCGAGAAGGCCTTCATGACTGCCGAGACCATCACCGTTAAGGACCTGACCGAGCGTATCGGCAAGCCCGCCGGCGAGATCCTCAAGAAGCTGCTCATGCTTGGCATCATGTCCAACATCAACAGCGAGCTGGACTTCGACACCGCCAGCCTCGTCTGCGCCGACTTTGGCGTAGAGCTGGAAATGAAGCTTGACAAGACCGCTGAGGACGAACTGGTCGAAGAGACCGATTTCGAGGATGCCGAAGAGGATCTCCTCCCCCGTCCTCCCGTTGTTACCATCATGGGTCACGTCGACCACGGCAAGACCTCTCTGCTGGACTACATCCGCAACGCTCACGTTACCGCGGGCGAAGCCGGCGGCATCACCCAGCACATCGGTGCTTACACCGTGTCTCTGGACGACCGTCCCATCACTTTCCTGGATACCCCCGGCCACGAAGCCTTCACCGCCATGCGCCAGCGCGGCGCTCAGGCTACCGACATCGCCATCCTGGTCGTAGCTGCCGATGACGGCGTTATGCCCCAGACCATCGAAGCCATCAACCACGCCAAGGCTGCCGAGGTTCCGATCATCGTTGCCATCAACAAGATGGATAAGCCCACCGCCAACCCCGACCGCGTCAAGCAGGACCTGACCGCTCACGAGCTGGTGCCCGAAGAGTGGGGCGGCGAGACCATCTGCGTACCCGTCAGCGCCCACACCGGCGAAGGCGTGGACGACCTGCTGGAGATGATCCTGCTGCAGGCCGATATGCTGCAGCTGCGCGCCAACCCCAACCGTATGGCCAAGGGTGTTATCATCGAGGCCAAGCTGGATAAGGCCCGCGGTCCTCTGGCCACCGTTCTGCTGCAGACCGGTACCCTGCATGTTGGCGACGCCATCGTTGCCGGCATGACCAGCGGCCGTGTCCGCGCCCTGCTCAACGACCGCGGCGAGCGCGTGCAGGAAGCCGGCCCCGCCATGCCTGTTGAAATCTCCGGTTTCAGCGATGTGCCCACCGCCGGCGATGATATGATCGCTGTTGAAGACGAGCATCTCGCCCGTCAGGTTGTGGAAGAGCGCCGCGAGAAGCAGAAGGCTGCCCGCATTGCCGCTTCCAAGGTATCTCTGGATAACCTGTTCAGCCGTATGGATGCTGCCAAGCAGACCACGCTCAACCTCATCATCAAGGCTGACGTGCAGGGCAGCGTAGAAGCTGTTAAGCAGGCGCTGGAGCGTCTGTCCAACGATGAGGTTCGCGTACGCGTGCTGCACAGCGGCGCCGGCGCCATCACCGAAGGCGACCTGTCCATGGCCGCTACCTTCGGCGCCATCATCATCGGCTTCAACATCCGTCCCGACAACAACATCCGCGAGATCGCCGAGCGCGACGGCGTGGATATCCGCCTCTACCGCGTCATCTATCAGGCCATCGAAGAAATTCAGAAGGCCATGAAGGGCCTGCTGGCTCCCGAGTACAAGGAAGTCATGCTGGGCACCGCCGAAGTCCGCAACACCTTCAAGATCACCGGCGCCGGCACCGTTGCAGGCTGCTACATCAAGAGCGCCAAGGTGCAGCGCAACGCCGAAGTTCGTCTGGTACGCGACAGCGTTGTTGTTTACGAAGGCAAGCTCTCCAGCCTCAAGCGCTTCAAGGATGACGCCAAGGAAGTTGCCGAAGGCTACGAGTGCGGTATCAGCTTCGACGGCTACAACGATATCAAGGAAGGCGACATCATCGAGTGCTTCATCATGGAAGAGATCGAACGCTAAGGGGTTCCACCCCTTAGAACCCCGCCAAAGGGATACATCCCTTTGGAATCCCTTCCTTTGTTGCCTGCCAAGTTACTTGTTTCATTCCCCTGTCCGCGCGATGCGCGGGCAGGATACAGGATTCTTAAGGACAAAGTCCTTAAGCGGGGTGCAGGGGCAGAGCCCCTGCCCCCCCCCCCCCCTAAAAGAGGAACCGCGTG
>JAZKYW010000255.1:0-6687 GCA_045612325.1 Candidatus Limiplasma sp.
CGGCGACCGTACGGACCGCGCTTACCGCGTCTGCGGCTATGATCAGGTATGCAAGGCCTACAACGTCCCGTTTTATGACCTCAAGCGCGACGAAACCATTCAGGTGGATACCAAGGTCGGCCCCATCAGCGTATGCCGCCGCGCCCACGAGGCCGATTTCCTGATCGACCTGCCCGTGCTCAAGGGCCATTGCCAGACAGTCATGACCTGCGCGCTCAAAAACCTCAAGGGCTGCATCTCCGACAGGGAAAAGCGCCACTTCCACACGCTCGGCCTGCATAAGCCCATCGGCGCGCTGGCTGCGGTTTTGAAGCCCCATCTGGTCATCGTGGACAGCATCTGTGGCGATCTCGATTTCGAAGAAGGCGGAACACCCGTACAGACCAACCGCATGATGCTCGGCTTTGACGCCGTGCAGATGGACGCTTACGGCTGCCAGCTGCTTGGCATTTCCACCGATGAAGTGCCCTATATCGGCTATGCCGAAAAATGGGGCGCAGGCTCGGCCAAGGTTGGCGAGATCATCTCCCTCAATCAGCCGCAGGATGCGCTGGCAAACGCCCGCCCCAGCGGCACGGTCGCCAGCCTGACGCGCAATGTCCATCAGGACCGCGCATGCTCCGCCTGCTATGCCAGCCTTGTGCGCGCGCTGCATGTCACCGGCGCAGGCCGCTCCACGCCCATCTATATCGGCCAAGGATGGAACGGTAAATCCATCGACGGTCTGGGCGTCGGCCGCTGCGTGAACTACGCCGCCATGAAGATTCCCGGTTGTCCGCCAACTGCCGAAGCCATTGCCGACTTCCTCATCCAAAACAGTCTGTAATCGAAAAAACGCGAAAGAGCACGCTGCTCTTTCGCGTTTTTCTTTTACCTTCGGCACGCCGGATCAACACATTAAACAGCATCCCGGTTCATCTGCATGATTTCCTGTCGAAGCGTTTTCTCGATCTCCAGCACTTTCTGCGCGGCTTCAATATACTTTGCCCCCGCAGGTGTGATGGAAATGGGCTCTGTATTCCGGTTGAATATCTCAGCGCCCAGATTACGCTCGATCAGCTTGATCGTTTGCGAAAGCGAGGGCTGAGAGACATACAGCTTCTTGCTCGCCGCCGTGATAGATCCTTCGCGTGCGATGGTCAGAACGTACTCAATATGTCTGCTTGTCATGCCCTTTTCTCCCGCATTTCGTCTTTACTTTCTGCTCTGTCCCGTTTTATCAGCGCTTAAGCAGCATATACAGATCGTTGACATTCGTGCCCGTCGGGCCAGTCATGATCAGCGCATCCATGTCCTTCAGCAGCGGATATGCGTCGTTGTTCTCCAGATGCGCATGCACGCGCTCTGCCGTAGCCTTGGCATAGAATTCGCCTGTCACCATGCCGCCGGCTGCATCAGTCGGGCCGTCGGTGCCGTCGGAGCCAACGGCGAACACGCACACATCCTGCATGCCCGCAATGCCTTCAGCTGCGCTGAGCGCCGCTTCCTGATTGCGGCCGCCCTTGCCCTTGCCCTTCAGGTACACGACCGTCTCGCCGCCCCAGATCAGCGCACAGGGGCCCTGCGTTTCACGGGCGTACTGCGCCATCATCGCGCCGGCTTTCCTCGCCTCGCAGCAAAGGCCTTCGTCCATCACCTTGGCCGCGTAGCCCAGCTTTTCCGCCTCGCGCGCAGCGGCAGCGCAAAGCTCCTGCACGTTGCCGGCCACAAAGGTTTCAACGCCCGGCAGCGCCTTCGGCGTTTCAATCTCCATGGCGGCCAGCATCTTGTCGCTGAACTTGAGCTGATACTTTTCGATGATCGCCTTGGCGTCCTCACAGGTCGTCTGATCCGGGTACGCCGGGCCGGAAGCAATCGCGTCCAGCGGATCGCCCAGCACGTCGGACAGGATGATGGAAAACGTCTTGGCCGGGGCGATTTCAAGCGCCAGCTTGCCGCCCTTCACGCCCGAAAGGCGCTTGCGGATGCAGTTGATCTCCGTAATGTCCGCGCCGCAGGCCAGCAGCTGACGGGTCGCATCGGCGATGTCCTCCAGCGTCACGCCCTCGGTCGGGTACTCAAAGAGCGCGGAGCCGCCGCCGGAGATGAGCAGAATGACCTCATCCTCCGCCGTCAGGCTGCGCACCATCTCCAGCACGCGCGCCGTCGCCTTCACGCCGTTCTCATCCGGCACGGGATGGCCGCTCTCGTACAGTTCAAGGCAGCCAATCGGGCCTTCGCAGTGGTCATACTTGGTGACCACGATGCCCTGCTTCACCTTGTCCGCGCCGAGTACGCGATAAGCGGCGTCCGCCATGCGCCAGCCCGCCTTGCCCAGCGAGACCAGCGTTACCGGCCTTGCGATCTCGTGACGGCTCAGCGCACGCTCGACAGCCGCATCCGGCAAAACCGCTTCAATCGAAACCTTGATAATCTGATTGGCATCCTCAATGATGCTGCAATTGTGCATATGCTTTCCTCATTTCTTTGCGCTTACCCCAATCAGGTGATCGGCGCAGGATTAAAGATGCACAGGTAGTTATGCAGCCTGTACTTTTCTGCCCACGGCTGAGCCTTGCCGCTGGCCACATCGATGATCAGGTTGAACAGCTCCGTGCCCACATCCGGGATGGTCTTTTCGCCGGTGGCGATCGGACCGGCGCAGACGTCGATCAGGTCAAACCACTGCTGCTTGGACTCGTTGCGGCTGCAGACCTTGATGACAGGCGCAGCGGCCAGGCCGTACGGCGTGCCGCGGCCGGTCATGAACACCTGCAGGCCGATGCCGCTGGCCAGCTGGCACGGACCGCAGACGATGTCGCTGGCCGGGGTAGCCGCGAAGATCATGCCGGGCTTCGTCGGACGCTCCGCCGGGGAGAGCACGTCCACGATCGGGGACGTACCGGACTTGGCAATGGAGCCCATCGCCTTTTCCACGATGTTGGACAGGCCGCCCTTCTTGTTGCCGGGGGTCGGGTTGGCGCTGCGGTCGACCTGGCCTTCCAGCAGGTAGTTGTCGTACCAGCGCATCTCCGCCGCCAGCTTGTCGCGCACCTCTTCGGATACGCAGCGCTCGGCAATCAGGTGTACGCCGTCGCGCACCTCGGTCACCTCGCTGAAGAGGACGGTCGCGCCGCCCTTGACCAGCATATCCGCTGCGTAGCCCGCGGACGGGTTCGCCGTTACGCCGGAGAACGCGTCGCTGCCGCCGCACTGCATGCCGACCAGCAGGTCAGAAAGCGGAAGCTCCTCACGGCGGCGCTCGTTGAGCACAGCCATCTTCTTCTCCGCCATGGCCATGATGGCGTTGATGTTCGCCTCAAAACCCGGGTTGTCCTGAAGGACGATGACGTTTTCCGGGGTGTTGTTCTCCGGATCCACCAGCATATCCACCGTCAGCTTTTCGCAGCCAAGGGCCACGACCATCAGCTGGCCGCCAAAGTTCGGATGGTGGCAGAGGTTGCGCAGCGCGCGGATCGGCACCTTCGCCTCCGGCGCGTTGATCGCCACGCCGCAGCCGTAGGCATGGTTGACCGCAACCACGTCGTCCACGTGCGGATACTTGGGCAGGATTTCCTTGCGGATGCGCTCCACGGCCACGTCAAGCACACCCTGCACGCACTGCACGGTGGTCTGAATGCCGAGGATGTTGCGGGTACCGGCGTAGCCGCCTTCCGGGTTGCGGTAGCCCATCCAGGTCTTTACCGGCGGCTCGGGCAGGTCGGTCTTGATGTTCACGCCATAGGGCATGTCGTCAAGGCCCGGCGGGGTCGGCAGGCGGAGCATATGCTCGTTGATCCACTGGCCGCGGGCGATGGGCTCAAGCGCGTAACCCAGCTCCACGCCGTAGCGGATGATGGCGCCATCCTTGGAAATATCGGTCAGCGCAATCTTGTGACCCTGCGGAATGTCGCTGAGGGTGATGATGCCGGGCATGATTTCCGTACCCTGCTTCACTTCCTGTACGGCGATGGCCACGTTGTCGCGTTCCGTAATCTGAATGTATGTACGCATGGCTTTCTCCTTAAAAAAACCGGCTGATTGCTCAGCCGGTCTTTGTTCCTTTATCGCACGAGGCACGGCTTCTTGTTGTCGAACTTCCAGCCCGGAATCAGGTACTGCATGCCGATGGCGTCATCGCGCGCACCGAGGCAGTTGTCCACGTAAAGCTTGTGGGCCTTCATGACCTGATCCATATCCACGTCGATGCCCAGGCCCGGCTTCTTGGGCAGGTCGATGCAGCCGTCCACGATCTGCATCGGCTCCTTGGTCAGGCGCTCGCGGCCTTCCTGCCAGATCCAGTGGGTATCAATGCCGTTCATCTTGCCCGGGATGGCAGCCGCGCACTGCACGACCATGGCCAGGCTGATGTCGAAGTGGTTGTTGGAGTGGCAGCCCCACATGAGGCCGAAGTCGTTGCACAGCTGGCCCACGCGCACGGAGCCGTTCATCGTCCAGAAGTGCGGATCCGCCAGCGGGATATCCACGCTCTGCAGGGCGATGGTGTGGCACATCTGGCGCCAGTCGGTGTTGATCATGTTGGTCGCGGTGGGCATCATAGTGGCCTTGCGGAACTCAGCCATCACTTCGCGGCCGCTGAAACCAGCTTCCGCGCCGACCGGGTCTTCGCAGTAAGCCAGGCATTCCTTCAGGCCCGGAGCGATCTCCAGCGCTTCCTTCAGGCTCCACGCGCCGTTCGGGTCAAGGTCAATGCGGGCTTCCGGGAACGCCTTCTTGAGCGCCTGAACCGCCTTGAGCTCCTCCTTCGGGGAGAGCACGCCGCCCTTGAGCTTGAAGTCCTCAAAGCCGTACTTTTCCTTGGTCGCCTTCGCCAGCTCGACGATGGCTTCCGGGGTCAGCGCTTCTTCGTTGCGCAGGCGGTACCACGCGCAGTCGCTGTCCTCTTCGCTCATGTACGGCAGGTCGGTCTTCTTGCGGTCGCCGACGTAGAACAGGTAGCTCAGGAAGCGGACGCGATCGCGCATCACGCCATCGCCCATCAGCGCGGCGGCCGGAACGTCCATGAACTTGCCCACCAGGTCCAGCAGCGGCGCTTCAATCGCGGTTACAACGTGCACGCCGGTACGCAGGTCAAAGGTCTGCAGGCCGCGGACGTCGTCCTTGATGTTGGCGTTGAGCCACTCGCGCACCTTGTTGAGGGTGGCCTTGTAGTCCACGATGCGGGTGCCCAGCACCAGATGCTTGACGTCTTCAAGCGCCTTGGTGATCTTCTGGCCGCCCGGCACTTCGCCCACGCCCAGAACGCCGTTGCTGTCCTCCAGCACGACGATGTTGCGGGTGAAGTACGGCGCATGCGCGCCGGAGAGGTTGAGTTCCATGCTGTCGTGACCCGCTACCGGGTACACGTCCATTTTGACAACTGTCGGAATCATCGTAGGTTCCTCCTTATCCTCAATATGCTATGCAGCGCCTGCTCCCCCTTAGTGGGAGAGCAGGCGTTGAGATAAATGCTTAGTGGTGGAGCACTTCGCCGGTCAGCTTCTGGTAGTACTTGAGCAGGGCGCTGTGGTCGCACACGCCGTCGCCATCCTTGTGCAGGATCTTCATCATCTCCAGCACGCTCTGGGTCAGCGGGATCGGGGCGTCAACGGCCTTGGCAGCGTCAACGACGTTGTTCAGGTCCTTGATGTGCAGGTCAATACGGAAGCCCGGCTGGAAGTTCTGGTCCATCATCATCGGCGCCTTGGCGTTCATGACGGTAGAGCCGGCGAGGCCGCCCTTGATGGCTTCGAAGATCTTCTGGGGCTCAACGCCGCACATCTGACCCATCTGCAGGGCTTCGGCCAGCACCGCGATGTTGACCGCAACGATGGTCTGGTTGCACAGCTTGGTCACGTTGCCCGCGCCCACGTTGCCGCACAGAACGACGCTGGAGCCCATGCAGGCCAGCACGTCCTTGAACTTGTCAAAGGCCTCCTGCTTGCCGCCGACCATGAAGGCCAGGGTGCCGTCAACAGCCTTCGGCTGGCCGCCGGAAACCGGCGCGTCGAGCATGTCAATGCCCAGCTTCTCGAGCTCAGCAGCGATCTCGCGGCTGGCGATCGGGCTGATGGAAGAGCAGTCGATGAAGGTCGCGGTCTTGGGCATATGCTCGGCAACCTTGTCGTTCTCCAGCATAACGGACTTAACGTGCGGGCTGTTCGGGAGCATGGTGATGACGGCGTCAACGCCCTCAACGGTGGCGACGGAGCTCTCGCAAGCGACAGCGCCGGCAGCCTTCACTTCTTCCACAGCGGCCTTGTTGAAGTCAAACACGCGCAGTTCGTGGCCCGCCTTGAGCAGGTTCAGAGCCATCGGCTTACCCATGATGCCCAGACCGATAAATGCGATTTTCATAATACATTCCTCCTAAAAAATTATCATTGTTAAATCATCTGGATGAACCAGGTAATTACGGGAACGGTGACGACGCTCAGCAGCGTGGATACGCTCACCACCGCCGAGGCAAACTTGTAGTCGCCGTCATAGCGCTCAGCCATCGCCGCGGTATTCGCCGCGACCGGCATAGCCAGCAGGATGACGCAGATGTTCATGACCATCGGATCCAGACCGAAGGGCTTGAGCATGAAGGCGATCAGCACCGGGAAGAGAATCAGGCGGCAGAAGCTGGTGCCCAGCACCGACTTGTCCAGCAGAACCTTCGGGTTCATGTTCGCCAGCGTCGCGCCGATGAGGATCATGGACAGC
>JAZKYW010000256.1:0-6157 GCA_045612325.1 Candidatus Limiplasma sp.
TGGCTTCGGTACGGATGATGTAGTTGATGAGCGCTGTCGCTACTCCTACACCGATTGCGGAAAGTACGAAGTTGATCATCGCGATGATAAAGCTTTCAGAAAAGAAGATGCGGAATACATCGCCCGACCGGGAGCCGATGGCACGCAGAATGCCGATTTCCTGGCGTTTATAGCTGATGCTGACGGTGATAAAATTCGCCAGCATTAGGGCGGCAAAGAGGGCAAAGCCCACGCCGATCCAGAAAAATACGTCTGCCAAAATCACCAGGATTTCGTGGATCATATCCAGCTCGTACTGCAGGCGCGTGCGCGGCTCGCTTGCAGGGTCATCCGCCTCGGCGGGATAACGCTTGCGCAGGCCGTCCATGCAAAGGCGGGTGAGCATCTCCAGCGCCGTTTCTCCGCTTTCGATGGGGTAATGCGGCAGGTGCAGGCTGGAAAAATCAAAATCCACATGGCACATGTCCGCGATTTTTTGGGTGTTGTCCAAAGCCTCGGGGCAATCGGTGAAGAGAAGACGCATCTCGTTTTCGCTTTTCACGTACATCTCTTCGGTCTCCATGCGCATGCGGGTCTCATCCTGCAGGGTCTTGCCCGTCTGGATGCACATGAGTACCTCCTGCGCCTGCGCGTCCTCGCGGAAGAGGTAGTGGCAGTCGTTGGTGGCGGCAAGCGGTACGCCGGTTTCGCGGCTCAGCTGTTTGAGGCGGTGAAGGGCCTGCTTTTCTTCGGCAAGGCCGTGGTCCATAATTTCAATGTAGAAACGGTCCTTGCCGAAGAGGCCCTGCATTTTGTGTACGTATTCCTGCGCATCGCGCATGCGGCCCTGCAAAAGCATCTTGGGCAGGTCGCCGCTTAAGCAGCCGCTCAGGCAGATGAGGCCTTCCGAGTGCTGCTCCAGCAGTTTGTAATCGATGCGCGGGCGATAATAAAATCCCTCCGTGAAGCCGAGGCTGACCAGCTTCATCAGGTTTTTGTAACCGGTCATATTTTCACACAGCAGCACCAGATGGCTGTACTCACGCGCCGCGCCGTGTTTTTCAAAACGGTCGGGGCAGATGTACATTTCACAGCCGATGACGGGCGTGATGCCTTCCGCCTGACAGGCCTGATAAAACTCGATCGCGCCGTACATAACGCCGTGGTCGGTAATGGCGGCATGCGAAAAGCCAAGCTCCTTGAGGCGTTTGACAAGGGGCTTGATGCGGTTCGCGCCGTCAAGCAGGCTGTATTCGGTATGCAGGTGGAGATGAGTGAATGCCATGTCGGCCTCCTTGGAGGGATTGATGGATTATTCGACGGTGATGGCGCCTACCTCGTAGTAGTTGCCGTGGCGGGGCGCGGAGGTGGGCAGGTAGATGGCGGGCACATCGCTGCTGATGAGGGCGACCTGCACGCTGTATTCGCCTGCCTTCATATCTGCGGGCAGCTGAAGGGCCATTTCGCCGCAGTGACGGCCGGGCAGCCATTCGCGGGCGTCGGCAGCGGTATCAAACTCATAGGTGCCGTTTTCATTAGTCAGGCGGATGCGGAAGGTGGTGGGGCGGTAGATGGGTGCAACGCCTACGTTGTTGATGCTCCATGCCACGGTGGCGGTTTCGCCGGCCTTGGTGCTTACGGGGCAGGTGAAGCTGTCCACCACGAAGTGATAGCCCATGCGGCGCACCCATTCCTTTACCTTATCCTCCCAGATGTAAGGCACGGGGATGGATTTGGCGTTGAAGGTGCTCAGGTGCCAGTCGAGGCAGGCTTCCATGATATCTTCGATATCCCAGCCCTGACGGTACCATTCGCCGATCCACCAGTAGGATTCAAACGTGATGGGGGACTTGAGCCACAGATCGGGCAGCATGCCGGCAGCGCGGGGGAACTTGGTAGCCATCAGATTGGGCTGACCGATGCCGTCGCCGCGCCAGCCTACGGGCTGTGCCTCGTTGGCGTAGGCCACCAGCTCGGGAGCCAGCACCTGACCCATCAGGTGGGTGTTTTTGAAGGCGCGGGTGTATACGTCCACATGCTCCTTGAGCACTTCATCGCTGTACTCGTTGAGCTTGTGGCCCTCGCCCCATGCGCCGGGCAGGCAGATATCCACGATGTCCAGACGGGGGTCGTTGTCAAAGCGCTCGGCGATCTTTTCCCATGCGCGGCCAAACAGCTGCAGATACTTGGGGTCCTTGGGGCTGTCCTTGAGGCGGGCGCCTTCGGGACGTACGGGACAATCTACGATGTCGCGCAGCCACTCGGGCACGTCATCCTCGGCGCGGGTGGAGTGAGGCAGCAGGCGGAACATAACGGTCTGGCCCTGTTCATGCGCCTTCTGAAGTACATCCTCGATGACCTCGTAGTGGTACTCGCCCTGTACAGGCTCGAACTCCTTCCACAGGATGCGGATGTAGGCCATGGTGGTGTCGGGGTAGTAGCCCTCTTCACGGCCGTTCTGCGGCACATAGTCGGGCACGGGATAGGGCTCGACGTTTTCGGTCTCGCGCATGTTGTTTTCGGGGCGCACGATGATATCGGAATACAGAGGATCATAGCGGAAATGCTGGAAGCTGATAAAGCCGATATCGGGGTTCTGCTCGGGCTCCTCCTGATAGGTGAAGGTGCGAGTGACCACGTCTTTTTCCTCAAAGGCATATACGCCCCAGCCCCAGCCCATCTTTTCGCCCTTGCGCATCCAATCCACATAGGCGCGGCGCAGGGAACTGTTCTGAGGCATGCGGTCGGGATCGCCCTCGTAGAGGCAATCGAACAGGCGCCAGGCCTGAGAATAATCCTCGTATTCGCCGCTCTGGAAGATATCGTAATCCTTCATGAAGGCGTAGAGGTTGCTGTTTTCGTTCAGCACTTCCTTGTTGCGGGGGAAGAACAGCCAGCTGTGGCAGTTGAACACCACGGGGCCGTCGGGGAAATATTCCTTAAAGAAGGCAGCAGCCCTGCGGTAGGCGTCCTTGACGCTTTCGTAGCTGAGCTTGGTGCCGGTGCGGGGAATGTGCACGTTGATCACAGTGCTGTCGGGATTGAGGCACAGACCGTTTTTGCAGTACTCCGCGCCGAAACGGGTGGTTTCAAACTGCAGGCGGCCAAAGGCAAAGCGGCTCAGCTTGAAGAAACGGTCATACCAGGAGGCTACAAACGTGCCCCAGATGCCGTATACCTCGTGGCACTCGTCCAGCTTGTACTTGAGGTCGTACAGGGAATCATGCATGAGGGTAAGGTCAAGCCCCTGCTTTTCATAGTGGGCCTTCATATAACGGCTCAGGCAGATAAAGAAGAGCAGGTCGCCGGTGTACTCGTGTACATTGGCCTGCTTGCTTACTTCCTTCATTTCAACACGCATGGCCTGAATATCGCAGTTGAACTCGGCGGCGTAGGCATCCCAGAAGGATTGCATTTTGGCAGCGGTCTCAGGAATGGCCATGATGGCATCGTATGCGTTGAACAGCGCTTCGCGGGCTTCAGCGGGGTAATCGTAGCGCTGCATAAAGCGGGTCAGGTGTTTTCTCATGGTAAAACATACTCCTTGCGCAGTTAGTAGGGCAGTTCCTTCTACATTATACCATACCAATCAGGCGCAAAAACTTTTTTGAAAACTTTTTTCCAAAAGGTGTTGACAATGCCATAGGTCGGTGTTATCATACTACCATGTTAACGCGCTAAAGCGTTAACAAAAAGATAAGGAGGAAAAACCGATGAAGAAACTGTTCACTGTTGCCCTGATCCTGATGATGCTTGTGTGCGGTTTCGCTCACGCTGAAGATAATTCCATCGCCTACATCCAAGAAAAAGGCACCTTTATCCTCGGTCTGGACGATAGCTTCCCCCCTATGGGCTTCCGCGATGAAAACAATGAGATCGTTGGCTTCGATATCGACGTTGCCAAGGTCGTAGCCGAAAAACTGGGTGTAGAATTTGTAGCCCAGCCCATCTCCTGGGATGCCAAGGAAATGGAACTCAACTCCAAGAACATCGACTGCATCTGGAACGGCATGTCCATCACCCCCGCCCCTGAAGAATCCATGGCTATGACCTTCCCCTACCTGAACAACCAGATGGTGTTCTACGTAAAGGCTGACAGCGGCATCGCCACCCTGGACGACCTGGCCGGCAAGGTCATCGCCGTACAGAACGGCTCCTACGCTGAAGAACTGCTCAACGGCGACTTCGCCGAGCTGGCTGCCACCTTTGATGAAGTGCTGGGCTATGACGAGTACCTGACCGCCCTGATGGATCTGCAGATCGCCGGCTGTGACGCCGTGCTGGTCGACCTGGTCGTAGGCGAGTACAAGGTAAGCGGCATGAACGCCACCGACCTCATCGCCGGCCCCGCTCTGGCTGATGACAACTACGGCGTTGGCTTCCGCAAGGAAGACGCTGCCCTGCGCGACAAGGTCCAGGAGATCCTCATTGAGATGAAGGCCGACGGCTCTCTGGCTGAGATCTGCAAGAAGTGGTTCACCGACGACATCACCGTTGTTCCCGAAAAGTAAGCGCTGAAAAGCGAAACATAATCAGATCCGCCGGGACGTATGCAAGCGTCCCGGCGGATTGGTGATTGTGGATATTTGTATACTGTATCCAAAGGAAACAGGGCGGATGATGACGAAATAATCATTGAAACAATCCGTCCTCCGCGTACCCAAAGGAGAAGCGTATGGTCATTAAGTTCTTCAACAATCCCGAAAAACTGTGGAAACTGTTTACCCTGATGCTGGAAGGCGCAGGCACGACGCTGAGCATCTTTGCATGGACGCTGCTGTTGAGCGTGCCGCTGGGCATGCTGGTGGCGCTGGGCCGCATGAGCAAGCGCCGCATCGTGCGCGCACCCATTTCCATCTACATTTACATCATGCGCTCCACACCGCTGATGCTGCAGATCATGTTCATCTACTTCCTGCTTCCGCAGGTGCTGCCCTTCCGTGTGGACAGGTTCTGGGCGGTCATCTTCTCCTTTGTGATCAACTACGCCGCCTATTTTGCCGAGATCTTCCGCTCGGGCATTCAGTCCATCCCGCAGGGCCAGTATGAGGCCGCGCAGGTGCTGGGCTATACCAAAACCCAAACGTTCTTCCGCATCATCCTGCCGCAGGTATTCAAGCGCGTGCTTCTGCCTGTGTGCAACGAAGTGATCACCCTCATCAAGGATACGGCGCTGGCTTCCACCGTTGCCGTGGTGGATTTGATGACCGTTGCCAAAAAGCAGGTATCCTCCTCCTCCAGCATTGAGCCGTATCTGCTGGCCATCATCATGTACCTTGTTTTGAACGGCGTTGCCGAGCAGCTTTGCAAGCTTGCCGAAAAGAAAATGGACTACTACCGCTGATGAAAGGAGACACCCGCAATGCTTATCGCTAAAAACATTTTCAAAGGCTTCGACGGTCTGGGCGTGCTCAAGGGTATCTCCCTTACCATCAACCGCGGCGAAGTGGTCGCGCTCATCGGCCCCAGCGGCAGCGGCAAAAGTACCTTCCTGCGCTGCGTCAACCGTCTGGAAAAAATCGATTCCGGCTCCATCCGTCTGGATGAACAGTACATCTGCAAAACCGAAAACGGCGTATGCACCTATTCGGATGATGAGACCCTGCGCCAAATCACCCTGCGCATGGGCATGGTGTTCCAGCAGTTCAATTTGTTCCCGCATATGAGCGTACTGCAAAACATCATCGACGCGCCCATCCGCGTCAAAAAGATGCCCAAGGCTGAGGCCATCGAAAAAGCCAAAGCCCTGCTTGCCAAAGTAGGTCTCAGCGACAAGGCCGACCAGTACCCCTGGCAGCTGTCGGGCGGTCAGCAGCAGCGCGTTGCCATTGCCCGCGCCCTTGCCATGGACCCCGAAATTCTCTGCTTTGACGAGCCTACCTCCGCGCTCGACCCCGAGCTTACGCAGGAAGTGCTTTCCGTTATGCGCGACCTTGCCGCTGAGGATATGACCATGATGGTCGTGACCCACGAAATGGCCTTCGCCCGCGAAGTCGCCGACCGCGTCATCTTTATGGAAGGCGGTCACATCGTAGAGCAGGGCCCGCCCGAGCAGCTTTTCAACAGCCAAAATCCCAGAACGAGGCAGTTCCTCGGCAGGGAGTGAGCGGTGCGCAGGTGGGCTGCGCCCCCCTGCACCCCCGGGGCGGGGGCTTCGCCCCCCCCGCCCCCGAGCCGG
>JAZKYW010000257.1:0-10501 GCA_045612325.1 Candidatus Limiplasma sp.
GCCTGTTCCGCAAGCGCATGGAATGTGCCATTATGCTGGAAGCTGTACGTTTGATGGGTGATGACGAATGATTTCGACCCCGATTTGCGATTTCGCCGCTGCTTACGAAAGCAGCGGCGCACTTCGTTTGCACATGCCGGGCCATAAGGGCAAACCGTTTCTGGGCGTGGAAGGCCGCGACCTGACCGAAATCGACGGCGCGGATGTACTCTACGATGCGCAGGGCATCATCCGCGAAAGCGAAGAAAATGCCCGCGCGCTCTTTGGCACGGTTGAGACCCTCTATTCCACCGAAGGCTCTTCCCTGTGCATACGCGCCATGCTCTCCCTTGCCGTGCTCTATGCCAAAAGCAAAGGGATGCGTCCTGTGGTTTGCGCCGCGCGAAACGCTCACAAGGTGTTCATGACCGCCGCAGCCCTGATGGATATCGATATCCGCTGGCTGTTTCCCGCAGAAAGCGGAAGTGTAGTCAGCTGCAGGCTTGACCTTGCCCGGGTAGAGCATACGCTGGAAACCGAGCGCCCCGCAGCGCTGTATGTTACCAGCCCCGATTATCTGGGCAGCGAAGCCGACATTCCCGCATTGAGCAGGCTTTGCCGCCGCTACGGCACGCTGCTGATGGTGGATAATGCTCACGGTGCGTATCTGAAGTTTCTGCCTGTGTCTCGCCACCCCATCGACCTTGGCGCAGACGTCTGCTGCGACTCCGCGCACAAGACCCTGCCTGTGCTCACGGGCGGCGCCTATCTGCACATTTCCAAATCCGCTCCGCAGTTTTTGTGCGAGCATGCACAGAACGCTTTGTCGCTGTTTGCATCCACCAGCCCTTCCTATCTCATTTTGCAGTCGCTCGACCTTGCCAACCGCTATCTGGCGGATGCATATACCCAAAAGCTTGAAATGCTTTGCGGGCA
The DNA here is from genome assembly GCA_045612325.1 of Candidatus Limiplasma sp. Taxonomy (GTDB): domain Bacteria; phylum Bacillota; class Clostridia; order Christensenellales; family Aristaeellaceae; genus Limiplasma. Next base: position 916 of record JAZKYW010000257.1, read on the forward strand.
GCTGCAAATGCTGCGGGATGCGCTCACGGCATACGGCTGGCAGGTCGTACAGGGCGAACCCCTCAAGCTGACGCTTTGCCCCAAAGCCATCGGCATGCGCGGAGATGAGCTGGCGCAGCTTCTGCTAAAGCACGGTGTTGTGGTTGAATTTGCCGACCCTGATTTTACCGTGATGATGTTCACGCCTGAAATCAGCGGCGAAGCGATCGAACATGTACAGCAGCTTTTGTGCTCTGTGCCAAAGAAAGCGCCGCTTCAAAATCAGCCTCCGCAGCTGAAAACGCCCGTTGTGCGTCTCACGCCCCGCGAAGCGGTTTTCTCCCTGCAGGAGTGCATCCCCGTTGTCGAGGCAAAGGGCCGTATCCTTGCATCCGCAAGCGTCAACTGCCCCCCCGCCGTGCCCATCGTGGTATGCGGCGAAGAGATCGACGAAAGCGCCATGTCATGCTTTGCCTATTATGGCATTGAAAAAGTATATGTGGTCAAAAACGCATAACGAAAGGACGGGTATCCCCCGTCCTTTTTTTGTTTATGCTACAGCGGCGTTGTTGCTGTTCGCTGCCCCTGCGCTCTTTCGATTTTGTAAAACCCTATGAGGTTGGATGGTCTTAGCTGATTGTATACTTCCATCACACGCGCCCTGTCCGCCAGTTCAAAACGAATGCTCAGTCCGCAACCGACAGACACATCGCGCGGCGTTGTTATGACCTCGGTGCGGATGCCCGCACGGCGCAGCGCGCCTTCAAACTTGAGCACCTGCTGCCTTGAGCGGAAAGAAGCGATCCCGAAAACTTCATTCTGCATGCGTTCATTTCCCCCTTTCCTCCACATACAGTATACGCAGGGACGCTTTTGCACGTGAGCCGTCATGGGGAGGAATCATCGATGATCTATCTGGATAACGCCGCTACGTCATTTCCCAAACCGCCCGCCGTGATTCGCGCCATGGCAGGCACGCTGCAAAAGCTGGGCGGAAACCCCGGGCGCGCAGGGCATCGCATTTCCCTTTGTGCAGGGCGAATCGTACAGAATTGTCGCGAGCTGCTTGCACAGGCTTTCGGCGCGCCGGATTCCGAGCATGTCATCTTTACCGCATCCTGCACAGAGGCGCTCAACATTGCCATACGCGGCAGCCTGTGCGAAGGCGACGAAGTGATTTGCTCCCATGCGGAGCACAACGCGGTGATGCGCGTGCTCAAGTCGCTCGAAGCGCAGGGCAGCATCAGGATACGCGCGCTCGTGCCCGACAGCATGGGGCTTGTCACGCCCGACGGTCTGCGCGCCGCCATTACCCCAAAAACATCGCTGTGTGTGATTTGCCACGCAAGCAACGTGACGGGCGTCATCCAGCCTGTCAAAACCCTGTCCGATACGCTCAAGCCCTACGGCATTCCCCTGCTGGTGGACGCCGCACAAACGGCAGGCGTATTGGATGTTTCATTGCAAACCCTCGGTGCGGATATGCTTGCCATGCCCGGTCACAAAGGTCTGCTCGGCCCGCAGGGCGTAGGCATTCTGGTGCTTGGACGCGGGATGCTGCCCCGTCCGCTTGTGCTGGGCGGTACGGGCTCTCAAAGCGAAAGCATGCAGCAGCCCGCGCTGCTGCCCGACCGTTATGAAAGCGGCACGCTCAACCTGCCGGGCATTGCCGGACTGTTGGCAGGCGCGCGTTTTGCTTTGAAGCACAGAGCGGAGATCGAAGAATACGAGTCAAAACTGGCTCAGCAGCTGCGCATGCATCTGTCTGCCATTCGCGGTATCCGTCTGCTCGGGCATCCATCTGCCCCCAAAACAGGGGTCGTAAGCTTTGTTTCCTCCACCGTAGACAGCGGCGCATTGGCGGATGAACTTGACAAACAGGGCTTCGCGCTTCGGGCCGGGCTGCACTGCGCGCCAAGCATCCACCAATGGCTGGGCACGCTGCACACAGGCGCCTGCCGTGCCAGCATAGGCATCTACAACACTGAAGAAGAGACCGAAAAACTTGCCTCCTGCCTTTCTTCCATCCTTCGCAGCTGATTGAAAAAGACGTGTTTGCGTGTTATAATGATCTTAACAACAAGCGGCGTCGTTTCCGCTTTGCAAGGAGAGAAACAAACGATGTACGATACCATTCACATCAACGCCGGCAGCGTCAAAATGATCGCCCACCGCGGCCTGAGCGGTCTGGAACAGGAAAACACCAACTCTGCCTTCATCGCCGCTTCCAACCGTTCCTATTACGGTATTGAGACTGACGTGCACCGCACTTCCGACGGCAAGTTCATCATCATCCATGATGACAACACCAAGCGTGTTGCCGGCGATGAGATGATCGTTGAAAAGACCACCTACGAGACCCTGCGTTCCATCCGTCTGCTGGATAAGGACGGTCAGAAGGGCCGCAAGGACCTGATGATGCCCTCCCTGGAGGAGTACATCTCCATCTGCAAAAAGGCCGGCAAGGAAGCCGTTCTGGAGCTGAAGAACCACTTCAAGCCCGAGCATGTTTATGAAATCATCGACATCGTCAGCGAGATCGGCTGGCTGGAGCACACCACCTTCATCTCCTTCGACCTGCCCAACATGATCTGCATCCGTGAGCGTCTGCCCGAGCAGAGCGCCCAGTACCTCATCAGCCAGCACACCGAATGGCTGGTGGATATGCTCATCAAGCACCGCCTCGACCTTGACATCAACCACAAGGCAGTATCCCGCGAGCTGGTCGATACGCTGCACGCCGCCGGCCTCAAGGTCAACGTATGGACCGTTGACACCGTTGAGGATACTCAGCGCGTGATTGATTGCGGCGTTGACTTTATCACCTCCAACATTCTTGAATAAAAAACTTCTCATTCGCTCCGCGCCCTGTGCGCGGAGTTTTTTCTTTTACAAACACAACAGGTGTTTTTTGCCTTTTTTCTTTGCCACATGTGTCGAAATATGTTATACTGTAATGGATTATGGCTTACATGATCACGAGAGGAGCAACGAACGTGTTGATCGAAAAACGAACCCTCCATCGGATCGAAAAGATCTTTGATATGCTTTCTGTCTCTCTGCGTCTGCTGGATGCGCAGGGCCAGTGTCTGATTCCCGCAGGCGGCGAAGCGGTGCAGCTTCCCGCTGCCTCCATCCCCCACGGTCTTCATCTGCGTGCGGGAGATGTTTATCTTCATGCGCTCGATACCAATCCCACGCTGTATCTGGCTGCCCCTGTTTCTGCACCAGGCGTTGAGGACATCCTGTTCATGGCTGACGCCATGATCATGAGCCACCTCAGAAACAGCGCGACCGCTTCCGGCCTGTCGGAGGTTTACCGCCGCGCGCTGCGTCAGGAACTGAGCGGCACCGACCTGAACTCCCGCGCCGCCGAGCATCAAATCCCGCTGGAAATGGACCGCTGCGTATTGCTTTTCCAGCTTGAGCAGACGGAAAAGAACTCCGCCTATGCCATGCTTGGCGAGCTGATCCCCCTGAGCGATACCGACGTGCTGGTGGAAATGAACCGCCACACCGTCGCCCTCATCAAGGACATGGAAGGCATTGACGGCGCCGACGACCTGTGCCAGTTTGCCGAAGCCGTGCAGGAGACCCTGATGGAAGAAGCCGTCCAGCATGTGCTGGTGGGCATCGGTGAAGAAAAGCATAGCCTTGCCCACCTCGGGGAAAGCTATGCCGAGGCTCGCCGTGCCATGGAAGTCGGTCATGTGTTCAATCCTGCGCAGAGCATCCATGTTTTCCGCAGGCTGATGCTGGAGCGCTTCCTCATGAATGTGAGCCGTGAGGAAGGCCTGCACTATCACAATCTGCTGTTCAACCGCAAAAACGCAAAGCTGTTCAACGAGGAAATGCTGCAGACCATCGATATGTTCTTCCGCAAGGATCTGAACCTTTCCGATACCGCCCGTCAGCTGTTCATCCACCGCAACACCCTCGTTTACCGTCTGGACAAAGTACAGCGCCAGACCGGCCTTGACCTGCGCCACTTCGATGACGCCGTCACTTTCAAAATTCTCCACGTGCTCAAGAAGTGCGGACAGGAAAAACCCAAGCAGATCTATTGATCCTGCTGCCAGAAAAGAGGCGTTCCCATGAACAACCATTCCAACAAAATGCTGCGTCTGACCGCGTGCCTGATGCTTCTGATGCTGTTGATGACCGGCTGCGCACTGCTGCCCACCGCGATCAGCACCGCAGCCAACGGCCCTGTTTTCAGCGGCGATACGGTCACCATCAGCCGTGAAGAATACGAGCAGCTGCTCTATTATGCCGAGCTGGAAGAGATCCGTCAGGTCGTAAACGAGTATTACTATCAGGATGTGGACCAGCAAGCCCTTTTGGACGGCGCCGCTTCCGGTATGCTCTACGCGCTGGAAGATCCCTATACGTACTACTATGATGTTGCCGCCTTCGAAGAACTGTGGGCGGATGACGAAGGCGAGTACGCCGGTCTGGGCATTCAGATCATGGCGGATTATTCCACCGGTCTTTGCACCATCACCCGCGTGTTCCTCGACAGCCCCGCTATGGAAGTTGGTCTTCGCCGCGGCGATGTTCTCACCCGCGTGGAAGATCTTGATGTGACCGCCGTTAACCTCCAGGACGCGGTGGATATCATGCGCGGCGAAGTCGGCAAGCCCGTGAACATCCAGATTTTGCGCGGCGATCAGCTGCTTGAACTGGTCGTTACCCGCGCTGTGGTGCACGTCAACTGGGTCAACTCCTGCATGCTGGATAACAACGTAGGTTACATCTCCCTCTACGAATTCAGCGGCGACTGTGCCCCCACGTTCTCTATCCAGCTGGAAAACCTGATCAAAGACGGCGCGGAAGCGCTGGTCATTGACCTGCGCGACAACCCCGGCGGCTGGGTGGATGACGCCCAGAAGATTGCCGACCTCTTCCTGCCCAAGGGTACGCTGGCAACGCTTGAGTACCGTGACGGCACCAAAGAGTACTACTCCCTCACCACTGACGGCAAGGAGGTCGACCTGCCCATGGTGGTGCTGATCAACGAATACTCCGCATCCGCCAGCGAGATCCTCTCCGGCGCATTGCAGGATACCGACCGCGCAACCATCGTCGGCGTACAAAGCTACGGCAAGGGCGTTGTGCAGTACGTTATTCCCGTTGGCAGCCGCGGCGCAGGCATGCAGCTGACCGTTGCGCAGTACTTTACCGCTGGCGGCAACGTGGTGCACAAGGTAGGCATCACCCCCGACGTAACGGCTGAATGGCCCGAAGGCGACCAGACCATGTATGAACTGGGCGATTTGAACGACCCGCAGCTCAAGGTAGCCTATGACGAAGCGCTCAAGCTTCTCAACGACTGATACAAAGCAAGCGTACGGAAAGTTTTTCCGTACGCTTCTTGTTTTTTCGTTTCATTCCGATCCAAAATGAGGTATAATACAATCAGCCTTCCACCAAAGCCAAGCGTGCGCGTGAAGCAGAGGCGGCGGGCGAGTATATGCTCCGGGTTGCGGATGCGGGTTTTGCGCCTTCATCCAAGATGAGGAAGGAGGAACTGCCATGCGCAGAAATGATGATTTGAAACCGTAGTCAGCCATGCATTCCCATGGCTGTGTCTGCGGTTTTTCGCATTTATTTTAACCGAAAGAAGGGAACCCTGTGGAGCGTCTTGGATTTATCGGCATTATTGTGGAAGACCGTGCTTCTGCCAAAGCGGTCAATGAAATTCTGTCTGCATTCGGCGATATCATCCGCGGACGCATGGGCGTACCTGACCAGCAGACAGGCGACGCCGTAATCGGCGTTGTTGTCAAGGGAACCAACGAACAGCTGGGCGCCATGACAGGGCGTCTGGGCAATCTGAAGGGCGTACAGGTCAAAAGCGCCCTGGCATCCCCCAAAAATGAAAAAACGAAAGGACCGTGTTCCTGATGAAAAAAATCGTATCGGTAATCATTGCTCTTTGTCTGGTATTTGCACTCACTGCCTGTGCAGTCGCTGAGCCTGTTGCCTGCGTTGCCGGCATGAAGGGCCCCACCGCCATGGGTATGGTCAAAATGATGCAGGATGACGCAGGCGAAACTTATGACTTCGACGTCATCGTTGCCATTGACGAAATCAACACCATGCTGGTCAAAGGCGAGCTGGATATCGCCGCCGTGCCCGCCAACGTTGCAAGCGTGCTTTACAACAAGACCCAGGGCAAGATTCAGGTGCTTGCCATCAACACGCTGGGCGTGCTCTATATCGTTGAAAACGGCGATACCGTACAGAGCATCGAAGACCTGCGCGGCCGCACCATCTATTCCGCCGGCAAGGGCGCTACCCCTGAATACGCCCTCAACTACGTGCTCAGCAGCAATGGCATCGACCCCACTGCTGATGTGACCATCGAGTTCAAGAGCGAGCAGGCCGAATGTCTCAGCGCTCTGCTTGCCAATCCCGGCTCTGTAGCCATGATGCCTCAGCCCTTCGTAACCACTGCCCAGACCAAGGCCGAAGGCGTACGCATTGCGCTGGATATGACCGAAGAATGGGCCAAGCTGCAGGAAGGCGCTGAAAATCCCAGCGCTATGCTCACCGGCGTTGTGGTCGCCCGCAAGGAATTTGCGGATAACAATCCCGAAGTCGTCAATGCATTCCTCGACAGCTACAAGGCCTCTGTCGAATTTACCAATGCCAACGTGGATGAAGCCGCTGCCATCATTGCCGCTTACGACATCATCCCCGAAGCCGTAGCCAAGAAGGCTGTACCCTACTGCAGCATTGCCTGCATCGAAGGCGCCGAGATGCAGACCAAGCTTGCCGGTTACCTGAACGTGCTGTTTGAGCAGAATCCCTCTGCTGTAGGCGGCGCGCTGCCCGGTGAAGACTTCTACTACCAGCGCTAAAAGCGCAAAAACACGGCTGCCCCTGTGGGCGGTGGGCTTCTGGCTGATTGTCTGGGAGGTCGCCGCCCGCTGGGTGGCCAATCCTATTTTTCTGGCCTCACCTCTTGCGGCGCTCAAGCGGCTGGGGCAACTGGTGATTCTGGCGGATTTCTGGCAAAGCATCTTCTTTTCGCTGGGACACATTCTGCTCGGTTTTGTTTTGAGCGCGGTTTCGGGCATCGTACTGGCTGCGCTCTCCTACAGGTTTCGCCTTGTGCGTGACCTGCTTTCGCCTGTAACGGCTGCCGTAAAGGCGGTACCGGTCGCCTCTTTCGTGATTTTGGTATTGTTGTGGCTGCCCAGCAAGCAGCTTTCCATCATCATCAGCCTTTTGATCGGTTTTCCTGTAATTTACACCAATGTGCTTACAGGTCTTGACAACACCGACCCCAAACTGATCGAAATGGCAAAGGTGTTTCGCGTGCCGTTTGGCAAGCAATTGCGTTCCATCTATCTGCATGAGGTACTCCCCTTCATTCACACAGGCCTTTCCATTGCCATCGGTCTTTGCTGGAAGAGCGGCATTGCCGCAGAGGTCATCGGCGTACCGAAGGGCTCTATCGGCGAAAAGCTGTACCAGTCCAAAATCTATCTGGAAACGGCTGACCTGTTCTGCTGGACGCTCGTGATCGTGCTTTTGAGCATCGGCTGTGAAAAGCTGCTCAAGGCGCTTCTGGAGCGCATCCGAAAGGGGGCTGCAGCATGATCGAAATGAAGAACGTGAGCATCGCTTTTGACGGCAAAAAGGTGCTTGAAAACGTAAGCCTCAGGCTTGAAGACGGCGTTCACTACTGCCTCATGGGCCCCTCGGGCTGCGGCAAAACAACGCTGTTCAACCTTCTTCTGGGGCTGTTGAAGCCCGACAGCGGCATCATCCTGCGCACGCCCGATTTGAAAATGAGCGCCGTGTTTCAGGAGGACCGCCTGCTTGAACATGCTACGGCTTACGCCAACATCGCGCTGGTCAGCAAGGTTTGCAAACAGGAAGCCGAAGCGCTGCTGAAGGAGCTTGGCATTCCCGAGGAGAGCCTTTCTCAGCCTGTATCCACCTATTCAGGCGGCATGAAACGCCGTGCAGCGCTTGCACGCGCTTTGCTTGCGGAATATGACGTGCTGTTCATGGACGAGCCTTACAAGGGGCTGGATGAGGATACCCGCGCCTCCGTCACGCGAACGGTTGCCCGTTTTACAAACGGCAAGACTGTACTTCTCATCACACACGACAGGGAAGATACCGCAGGCTACACTCCCATCACATTGAAATAAGCCTTCCGAACAAGCTTTTCGGAAGGCTTTCTTTTTATGCTTTTTTGCAGTAGCAGCGAATGGCGTCACGGATGAACAAAGCTGCGCCCTCGCCGTGCTGCTTATCGATATTGCGGGTAAAACGCTGGTCTGTCACATACATTTCGCCAAGCGATGCAAGGATCTCGTTGGTGCAGCGGTAGAACGTTGCCGAAAACACTTCCTGAAACTCCTTTACCTTTTGCTGCACAGCATCGCTGTCCGCAGGCATTTCACGCAGTTCGGAGATGGCTTTCAGCGCATTGGTCAGCACCTCGCCGTCTTTTTCATTTTCCGCTTTGCTCTTTCTCAGCTGCTTGTGTACATATTCCTGATACGCTTCAGTACCGCCCCAGCGTTCACGCGCCTCCTGCTTGTACTGTTCAATTTCGGATTTATCAAACACCTCAAACCCCATGGCTTCCTTCCCCCTTCTCTGAATCTCGCTTGCCAGCGCGATCAATCTGCCGATATGCCGATACTTCTTTTCCAACAATTCGATTTGCTGCTCCAGCGCGTCCATCGGGTCAAAGCGGGGGCTTTCCATGATGGTTTTGATCTCCTTGAGCGGAAACTCCAGCTCCCTGAACAACAAAATGGTGTGCAGCTTTTCAAGCGCGGATTCATCATACAATCGATAGCCGGCTTCGGTCGTTGCGGTAGGCTTCAGCAAACCGATCTCGTCATAATGGTGCAGTGTGCGGATGCTTACACCCGTCAAATCACTGATTTCCTTTACCGTTTTCATGTTGTCACCTCCCTGTGCGTATTCAGTGTAAAGCCTAACGTAAGGTGAAAGTCAACACCTTTTTTGAAAAAAAGCTCCGACCGTTTAGGCCGGAGCTTTTGAATGAAAAACCGATTTATTTGGCACGCTGCAGGGTAGCTTCCCAGCCGAGCTCAAGAGCTTTCTGATGGCTGGTGGCATAAGAGCCAATGGCCTCTACCTGCGCCTGCGTGCGCGGGAAGTGGATACAGATATGACCGTCAAAATCGTTGGTCTGGTTATGCTGTACGCCGTGCTCCATGTTGTGGATGCTGCCGATGTAGATGCTGCCGTCGCTCAGTACGACCCACACGACCTTGGGATTCCAGGTATGCTTGCCGCCGAAGGCACGCATCATGTTGGCAGTATCAGCGGGAGTGATGGGTTCGCTGTCGGCATGGGCGCCGAAGCTGAACATATTCACCTGCCAGCTGATGCCGGTGGTAAAGTCGTAAATGGTGGCGTTAGGCATCTCGCGTACCTTTGCGCGAACCTCGCTGTACCAGTTGGCATAACGTACCTTGGAGGCGGTCACAACAGCGGGAGTGCTGTTGGCGTTATTGCTCTGGGTCTGTCCGCCGTTGGAAGCGGTCAGGTTGGAAGAGCTGAGCTTGGCAAAAGTGCTGCTGCCCGCGATACCGTCAGCCTTGAG
>JAZKYW010000258.1:0-5505 GCA_045612325.1 Candidatus Limiplasma sp.
CCCTTGACCCGTTACTGCCTGCGTTTCACGCAGGCGGGGCTGCAGGCAGGGGAATACGCAGCCTGCAAGCGAGCCGTGACACCCTCCGTGTCACGGCGGTCTTAGATGTAACCCCAAACACTAAAGTTCAACCCTTGACCGCGCGCAACGCGGTCAAAATGGGGTGCAGGGGCACTGCCCCTGCCCGCCGGAGGCAAAAAAGGAGGTTTCTCACATGATTCGTGACATCACCTGGAAAGCAGGCCAGCGCTTTGTGGCGGGTTTTCACGGCACGGAGATCCCTGAGGATTTCAAACAGCTGGTTCGTGAACATAAGGTAGGCAACGTCATTTTGTTCAAGCGCAATGTGGTGGATGCGCATCAGCTGAAAAAGCTGTGCGATGAGCTGCAGGAGCTGATCATGGCGGAAACGGGTCTGCCTGCGTTTATCACCATCGACCAGGAAGGCGGCGCGGTCACTCGTCTGTCCGAGGATTGCGCCATCACTGCAGGCGCGATGGCGCTGGCATCCACGGGCAATGTGGAAAACGCGTATCAGGCGGGTCTGATCACGGGCCGCGAGCTGAACGCCGTGGGCGTCAACTTTGACCTTGCACCCGTAATGGACGTGAACTCCAACCCCAACAACGCGGTCGTTGGCGTGCGTTCTTTCGGCGACCAGCCCGAGACCGTTGCGACCTACGGTTCTGCGTGGATCCGCGGTCTGGAGCAGAATGCCATCAGCTGCGCCAAGCATTTCCCCGGTCACGGCGATACGGATATCGATACCCATCTGGATCTGCCCACGGTGGATCTGTCTCTGGAAGAACTGGAAAAGCGCGATCTGGTGCCTTTCAAGGCCGCCATCGAGGCGGGCGTGAGCGCCATCATGACCACGCATATCCTCTTCCCGCAGATCGAAAAGGGCGGCGTGCCCGCTACCATGTCAAAGACCATCATGCAGGAAGTGCTGCGCGGCAAGCTGGGCTTCAAGGGCATCATCATTTCCGACTGCATGATGATGCAGGCCATCGCCACGTATTACGGCACGGTGCCCGGTGCGCTGGCGGCTGTGGATGCGGGCGTGGATCTCATCTGCATCTGCCATGATCCCGCGCTGACGGCGCAGGCCTGTGAGGAGATCGTTGCCAAGGCCGATCCCGCCATGATGGATGAAAGCATCGCGCGCATCGTTGCCGCCAAGGAGGCGCTTGCCAAGCGCGAACGCCTGTCCATGGACGCGGCGACCGATCCCGAGGCGATCAAGGCTGCCTATGAGCAGCGCGTGGCTTCTGTGTGCATGGTAGGCGCAGAGGAAGTGCCTGCCATCGGCGAAAAGCCCTTCTTTGTGGGCTGCTATCCCTTCCACACCTCTCAGGCGGTGGATCAGCTGAGCCGCTTCACCGGCTTTACCGAGTTTATGCAGAAGGAACTGGGCGGCACGGCGCTTACCACGCCCGTACTGCCTGAGGAAAAGGACATTGCCGAAGCGGTGGAAGCTGCCGGGGATGCCAGCGGCATCGTGCTGTGCACCTACAATGCCCACATCCGCCGCACGCAGATCGACCTGATGAACAAGCTGGCTGAGCTGGGCAAGCCCATGATCGTTTGCGCTATGGGCAATCCCTACGACCTGACCGACCTGCCCGAGGGCGCCTGCGGCCTGACCGCCTTTGAGTACACGGTGGATATGCTGCGCATCCTCAAGGACGTCATGACGGGCGCCATCAAGCCCGAAGGCACGCTGAGCGTCAAGCTGTAAGCCCAACAAATCAACAGACCATACGGGTCCGACCCACGCGGCCGGGCCCGCTTTTTTGAAGGAGACTTGTTATGAATGAAGTGATTCGTCAACTGGATGAGCGTAAATCCACCCGCGTTTTTGAACAAAGACCCCTCCCGCCCGAAGCGAAGCAGGCCATCCTGCGCGCGGCGGTCATGGCGCCCACGGCAGGCAATCAGCAGCTGTATACCATTCTGGATATCACCGACCAAAACATCAAAAATCAGCTTGTCAAAAGCTGCGATAATCAGCCGTTCATCGCCACTGCGCCCATGGTGCTCATCTTCTGCGCGGATTGCCGCAAGTGGTATGAGGCCTTCCGCGCGGCGGGCTGCGAGCCCCGCAAACCCGGCGTGGGCGATTTGATGCTTGCAGTGAGCGATACCAACATTGCCGCGCAGAATGCAGTGGTCGCTGCGGAGAGCCTTGGCATCGGCTCGTGCTATATCGGCGACGTGATGGAGAATGCCGAGATTCATCAGCAGATGCTGAATCTGCCGCGCTATGTGTTTCCCGCGGCGATGCTTGTGTTTGGCTATCCCACACAGCAGCAGAAGGAGCGCGCAAAGCCCGGGCGCGTGGCTATGAAGCACGTTGTGCACGAGAATGCCTACCGCGCGATGGACGCTGCAGAGCTTGAGGAGATGTTTGCTTACAAAGCGGGTCAGCGTACCTATCAGGAATGGATGCAGGCATTCTGCGACCGCAAATTCAATTCGGATTTCTCGCGTGAGATGAGCCGCTCCGTGGCGCAATACCTGAAGGACTTTGAGGATTGAGCTGCGCGGAGAAACGTGCTACAATAGCACCATCGGATACGAAAGAGGGGAGAATGCTTTTGAAACGTTTTGCTGCGCTGCTGATGGCGCTCATGCTGTTTGTGAGCGGTGCTGTGGCGGAAAACATCAGCGCAACGCCCATTGCCACCTATACCCTGCCCATCGGTGCGGAAGCCCTGCAGCTGATGGATTCGGATTTGTGGACGCCGCCTGAAGGGCTGGAGCAGATGTACACCCTGATGCAGAATGCCGACCCGTACGGGCATGTGTATCTTATCCGCATGAAAAACGGCAATGCGCTGGTGAGTGTATCCTGCACGACCGCCGTTAACGACCGCACCGTGCACGATTTGCAGCAGATGTGGCCGCAAATCGCGCAGAGCATTGCCAACGAAGGCGCGGCGGTGGATGCAAGCGAAAGCTGCGCCACGGTGCAGACCCTTTACGGCTTTGAGGCACTGAGCATCGACACGTCCATCTGGCTGGAAAACGGCACGGCGCTGGATGCCAATGGCACGGCCTTCTACCGCGGCGAAGAATTGCTGGAGGTGTGGGCGGTCGCGCCTGCCGAGGGCAGCTATGCGGCGAACGAGACCAGAGAAGCACAGCTTCGCAGCGACCGCGCGGACATGCAGGCATTTTTGAACTCGCTCAATTTCAAAACCGGCAAGGCGGATGCGCTCAACGGTTTTGCCTTCAGCGACCCTGACGGACGCTTCATCACCTTTGCGCCCGAGGGCTGCACGGTGCTCACCCCGCACTCCACGCAGGAGGAGATCGAAAACGCCCGTCAGGCCTATGTTGCCGCGCATCCCAACGGCGGCGAAAAGCTGTTTGCCGAGTACGTCAAGGACGTGACGGAAGAGCAGACGGTCGTATTCATCGCTGCCGACCAGCAGAGTGTGGCGGAAATCTACGCCTCGCAGCTGGAAACCTTCAGGGATGTGACCGTTGAGCAGCTGCGCTCCCTGTCCGAGCCCATCCGTCAGTCGCTGGCAGAGCGCTTCGGCATCGCGCTGCTGTTGAGCACCAGCGAACGTGCCGTCATCAGCGGGTATGAGCATTCCTTCCTCACCTACTGGCTGCGCACGGATGACGTTAACGTGCAGCTGGATGTGATGGCGGTGGTGCTGGAGGATGCATGGCTGTATGAGATAGACATCTACACCCACGAAGGCGAACGTGACCTGCGCACCCTGTGGCATACCTACTTTGAACAAAGCACCGTTTATACGCCGCTGGTAAACGGTCTGGAATAAACGGCATCAAAAAAAGGACGCTCCGTTTTGAGGAGCGTCCTTTTGATTTGGCTTTATTCGACCGTTACGCCCGTCCAGGCCTTCCAGCTCTTGCGCAGAGCTTTCTGGTTGGTCACGCCGTAATCGGGGTCGTTGGCTTCGGCTTCGGACATATCACGCAGGAAGTGCACGCAGTTCTGACCGTCAAAATCATTGGGACCGATGACCTGAGAGCCGTGCGCCACGTTGTGCATGGTGGCAATGGTCCAGCGGCCGTCTGGCAGGCCGACATACACGGTCTTGGGGGTCCAGGTGACCACGCCGCCCCAGGCGTTCATCATCTTGGCGGTATCTGCAGCGGTGAGGGGCTCAACGTCGCAGTGGCGGCCGCGGCTCATGACGTACAGGGTGAAGGTGATGGCGGTCTCGGGGTCATAGATGGTGATGTTCTGGCCCGTTTTGAGGCTGGGCTTGATTTCGTTGACCCAGTGCAGAAGCTGGATCTTTTTGTCGTTGGTACCGGTGAAGCTGCCCAGTGCGGATGCGCCTGCGTTGGCCTTGACGGTGCTGCCGGAGGAACCGTAGGAGCCGTTGCCGCCGGTGTAGGCGCGCGCGCTGCCGCTGTAGAGCAGGCTGAGAGTCGCGCTGCCTGCGATGCCGTCAGCGGACAGGCCGTTCACACCCTGGAAGAGCTTGACAGCGGCAACGGTGTTGGCGCCGTATTCGCCGTCAGCATCCACAGGGTAGTTGAGGGCCTTGAGCGCGCTTTGCATCTTGCGCACATCCTCGCCCTTTGCACCCTGCTTGAGGGGCGTGTAGGCGGTGTTCACGCTGGTGTAGGCCTTGGCCTTTCCGCTGTAGAGCAGGGTGAGGGTATCATTGCCCGCTACACCGTCGGATTCCAGACCGTTGAAGCTCTGGAACAACATCACAGCCGCCAGTGTGCCGCTGTCAAACTTGCTGTTGAGCTCGGTGGGGTAGTTGAGGTTCTTGAGGGCCTGCTGCATCTTGAGCACATCATCGCCCTTGGAGCCGATCTCCAGACGGGTGTAGGTAACGGTGGGGGTGGAGCTGCCCGCCGCAACGGCGTTGGAGGCAAACAGCTTGGCAAAGGTACCCTGACCTGCGATGCCGTCGGCTTCAAGGCCGTTGTTCTGCTGGAAGCTCTTGACGGCTGCCATGGTGCCAAGGCCGTATACGCCGTCAACAGTGCCCGTCAGGTAGCCAAGTTCCTTCAGGCGGTTCTGCACCTTGGTAACGTCCGCGCCGGTATAGCCGCGGCGCAGGGTGCGGGTGAGCTGCACATCGGCAGAAGTGCTGCCGGAGGTGCTGCCCGAAGTGCTGCCGCTGCTGCTGCCCGCAGCGATGGCGGAGGAAGAGAACAGCTTGGCAAAGGTGGCCTGACCGGCAAGGCCGTCAGCAGAAAGGCCGTGACGCTCCTGGAAACACTTGACGGCTTCCATGGAGCCAAGGCCGTACACGCCGTCAACGGTGCCGGTGTAGTAGCCAAGCTCCTTCAGGCGGGTCTGTACCTTGGCAACATCCGCGCCGGTGTAGCCGCGGCGCAGGGTGCGGGTGAGCTGCACATCGGTGGAAGTGCTTCCGCTGCTGCTGCCGGAGGAGCTGCCGCCGCCGTTGGCGATCAGGGTGTTGATCAGCTTGAGCGTCTGGCTGCCTGCAAGGCCGTCAGGGGTGAGCTTGTTGGCGCTCTGGAAGGCGATAACAG